>JADEXW010000315.1 GCA_015206935.1 Pseudanabaenaceae cyanobacterium LEGE 13415
TTTTCCGGCTGTGGAGGTCTTTCATTAGGATTTCAGAATGCAGGCTTTGAAGTTGTAGCAGCATTTGACCATTGGAAGGAAGCTTGTGATGTTTATTCAGCTAACTTTGATCATCCTATTTTTCAATTTGATTTATCTAAAGTTGATAATTTAGAGTGCTTTAGAGAATGGAATCCTAATATCATTATTGGTGGTCCTCCTTGCCAGGATTTTTCGAGTGCTGGCAAGCGAGATGAAACACTTGGACGCGCAGATCTAACAATTTCATATGCAGAAATCATTTCAAACGTGAAACCAGAATGGTTCCTAATGGAGAATGTAACTCGTATTAGAAATAGTGCGGTTTTGCAGAAGACAATTTCAATCTTGAAAGCGAGCGGTTATGGATTAAGTTCCGCAATTCTAGATGCAAGTTATTGTGGCGTTCCTCAAACTCGAAAACGATTTATTCTAGTTGGGCATCTGTACTCTGAAGATGGATTTTTAGATCAATATTTCATTAAGAATCAGTCTAATCATCCTATGACAATTCATGATTATATGGGTGAGAAATTAGATATTCAATTCTACTACCGTCATCCCAGAAGCTACGCAAGAAGGGGAATTTTTAGCATTCATGAACCGAGTCCAACGATTCGAGGGGTAAATCGACCTGTTCCCAAGAATTACCGGAAGCATGAGGGCGATTGTTGTAATCCAGAGGAGGTGCGTCCGTTGACCACAGTAGAAAGAAGTTGGATTCAAACGTTTCCAGAGAATTTCCGCTGGTTTGGAACGAAAACTACGATCGAACAGATGATCGGCAATGCAGTGCCAGTCAAGTTTGCAGAGTATATTGCCAACTGCATTCTTGAATACATCGAAGATTGTAATTCTGACAGAAATGGAATGTCGGAAAAGCAGTTAGAACTTTTCACGGTTTGAATTCTCTGGATCTGCGCTTCCCCAATGCCGATATGATCAGATTCGCAGATTTATCACAGGTGAGAACTCATGGTCGAATTACAGGGAAAAGTCGCGATCGTAACGGGTGCATCGCGGGGAATTGGACGGGCGACCGCGTTGGCGCTGGCGAATGAAGGCGCGACTGTCGTGGTGAATTATGCTAGTTCAAGTGGCGCGGCAGATGAAGTCGTGACTGCAATTACTGGAAATGGAGGGAATGCGATCGCGCTTCAAGCGGATGTGTCGAAAGCGGATCAAGTCGATGCGCTGATCGATGGCGCGATGGAAAAATACGGCAGAATCGATGTTTTAGTCAATAATGCCGGGATCACACGCGATACATTGCTGTTGAGAATGAAGCCTGAAGAATGGCAAGCCGTGATTGATTTGAACCTGACGGGCGTGTTTCTCTGCACCAGAGCGGTGAGCAAAATCATGCTGAAACAGCGGAGCGGACGGATTGTGAATATTACTTCGGTCGCAGGACAGATGGGCAATCCAGGACAAGCAAATTATAGTGCGGCAAAAGCAGGCGTGATTGGGTTTACGAGAACGGTCGCGAAAGAATTGGCAAGTCGCGGAATTACAGTCAATGCGGTTGCACCTGGGTTTATTGAAACTGATATGACCAATGATTTGAAAGCAGATGAAATTCTTAAATACATTCCGTTAAATCGGTATGGCAAGCCTGAAGAAGTGGCGGAAATGATTCGATTTTTGGCGGCTTCTCCTGCGGCGGGATATATTACCGGACAAGTGATGAATGTCGATGGCGGAATGGTCATGGCGTGAAACAGGAGTTAGAAAAATGAAGATTGGAGTGATCGGAGCAGGGGGAATCGGAGGCACGATCGGGACACTTTGGGCAAAAGCAGGTCATGATGTCTTCTTTAGTTCTCGCAATCCTGAGAAGCTTTCGGAGTTAATTACAGGCGAAAATACTCAGGTGGGAACGGTTGCAGAAGCGGCAAAGTTTGCAGATGTGCTTTTGCTGGCTTGTTACTATTCAACGATCGATGAAGCGATTTCCGCTGCTGGATCACTCGATGGCAAAACTCTGATCGATGCGACGAATCCGTATCTGCGCGAAGAGGGCAAACTTCATCGCGTTCCGGATGCCAGTTCTGGTTTAGAGCTTGCAGCAAAACTTCCGAATACAAAAGTCGTGAAAGCCTATAACACCTTGCCGACAGCGACCTTTGCGAATGAGGCACATCGATCTGAGCCGTATGCAGTGTTTTACTGCGGCAATGATTCGGAGGCAAAAGCGATCGTTTCCCAATTAATTACAGATAGCGGTTTTGTGGGTGTCGATACAGGCGATCTCAATCAGGTGATTCATCAAGAACCAGGCGGCGTTTTGTACAATCACCCGATGCCAGTTGAACAGGCTCAAAAACTGATTCGCTCTCTGATCTGATGCTATTTCGGTTTGACGACTAACACGGAGCAGGGTGCTTCTTCCACGATTTGACTACTGACAGAGCCGAGTAAGATTCGCTTCATTCCGGTTAATCCTCGGCTCCCTAACACAATCAAATCCGCTTTGTGAATTTTGGCGAGTCTGACAATTTCTTCCGCTGGATCGCCTGTCACGATTTCAACTTGGCTATTGCAATCTAGGCGTTGTTGATAGCGGTGTAATTGTTCTTCAATTTGCGTGTAGGGGAAATGTTCGAGATCGGTATTGGGTCGATCGACCACCACTTCAACTTCCGATTGGTTCGCCGGAACGACATGAGAGAGAACAATTTTCGATCGCGCTTCAAGCTGTAATTCTAAAAGCGTCTTCAACACTTGATCAGACAGTTCTGACTTCGGCTGATTTGCCGTCACATCCAGCGCAACAAGAACTGTATTCAGCATTGGACTTCTCCCGAAAAGCGCGATCGAATATCTTGACTGTATCGTAGTCTTTCTGAGGTTTCAGTTCCCTTAAGCTTCTTTCCGCCTTTCGATTGCCGCAGTTCGCCCCAATTCCTTTTAGAATTTATAGACTAAATAATTTTTGCCGACAATCCATGCCGAACGACGAACAAATCAGCCTATTTGATCTGCCTTCGGAATCCTCGACTCCGAGCGGTTTTGACCCAGAGTTGATTCCGACCAGCGCAAAAATTCCAATTCCATCCGGCACGTATCAAACGATGGAACAGATGGGCGAGCATTGTAATCGCTGTCATCGCTGTGATTTAGGTGCATCTCGAACTCATGCAGTGATCGGACGCGGTAATCTGAACGCACCGATCATGATTGTGGGAGAAGGTCCGGGACAAACTGAAGATGAAACTGGAATGCCGTTTGTCGGTCGATCGGGGCAATTGCTCGATCGAATTCTGGCTTCGGTTCATCTCACGACCGATGAGCATGTGTTCATCTGTAACGTGGTGAAGTGCCGTCCTCCTGAAACCGCACTCCAACGACGGATGAGGCGGAAGCGTGTCGCGGCTATTTGGATGAGCAAATTCGCATGGTCAATCCGAAGATTATTTTATTGACCGGGGCGACTGCGATGAAAACCTTGGTGGGAATTAAGCAAGGAATTACCAAGGTGCGGGGGCAATGGATTGAAAAAGACGATCGCTTCTACATGCCAATCTTTCACCCTGCTTATTTGCTCAGAAATCAATCGAAGGACAAGGGCAGCCCAAAATGGCTAATGTGGCAGGATATTCAAGCGGTTCGATCGAAGTTGGATGAACTTCAATCTAGCTAGCGTTTTCAGGCAATCTCACAGTCACATTGAATTGACCTGACAGAAACCGCACGTTTTCGATAAAAGTCTCTGCCTGACCCGTTTGCTGAATCACGGGAAGGGCAGTCCCGACTAGGGCTAGAAAATACGCTTTAATCCGTTGAGGTTTGCGACGATAAGCAACTTTCATTTCGTTCTGCAAATCTTCGAGATAGACAGAAGCGACTTCGGCTCGATCGAGCGGCAGTTTCTCAACAATCGGTTGAAGTCGATCGAGCGCTTCAATGATCAATCCAATCTCATCAGTCGGAGTCTCAATCACTGGAGTTGCTGTTTTGACGATCGACGCTTTTCCCTTGTCTGTTAGATACGCCCGAACCACTTGAAATTCACGGGTTGCATTATCGTAAACTTTTGCGACCTTTAGGTATCCATCTTCTGACAGGGTATCGAGATAGTAGCGAATCATTTGCATCGAAGAGCCGATCGCGTCCGCAATACTCTCTCCTGTGGTATTCCCAGCATCGATAATTTCTAAGATTCGCTGTTGTTTTTCGTTCAATAGCATGGAGAGTTGCTCTATCCCTGGCAGGATGTTTACTTTAACAAATTCGCCTGATCATTTGCTAGTACTGGAAAGCCTAGCGGACGATCTCTGTACAATCTGTTAAAATTTGTAATAATTTCGTAATACTATCAAGAGATTTCTCTCATGGATTTTTCCCAAATGGAACCCGCGTTTGCGCTAAATATTTCGATTTGCGCTGCGATTATTGGACTAACTGGATTTGCGATCTATACGGCATTTGGTCCGCCTTCTGCCAATCTGGAAGATCCATTTGAAGATCATGAAGACTAAGGATTAGAGGGTGTCAGACGATGCCCTCTTTTTGATTCTGTACGTCCGAATTTCCCAGGGACGGATTTGATCGGGGACAGACAGGGGACGTTCGAGAATATCGATCGTCTCTATGATCTCGAAGTCGCCCTTTAAGTTAAGTTCTGCGGGTTCACCGTGGCATTCGTAACAGCGCAAAATGTATTCGTCTGGATTGTCTTCGGATTGCTTCAGGCTGGTGAGAATGAGATTTTCGGCTTGAAGATCGATCGAGGAGTGAACCGGGGGAAGCGTACCTTGTTCATATGGATAACTTAGCGTCACAGCTTGTAGCGGTTGCAGCAGTTCATAAGATTTTCGGGGTGTTTGTGCTACTTTCCAATTGCCAGAATGAGGATATACCGCATAAGTAAACTCATGCTGTCCTAGATCAGCTTGTGGATCTGGAAACTCGGAGCCACGCAATAAAGTGAGGCGCACTCGATTCGATTGGCAGTCGTAACCGTGTTTGCAATCGCTTAATACACTAACGCCGTACTCACCATCATTGATATCCATCCAACCAAGTGCGGGAACTTCCCATTTCGCTGATTCTGCTGGGGTTTGTGGATGTAGTGTTCGATCGATTACCCCTCCCGCAATTTCATAAGTCGCAAAATCAGCATCAAGATGCAGCGGAAAAGCAGCTTTTACTAAAACGTGCCGCTCTTGCCAATTAATCAGTGCAGAGATTTTAAGAATAGGAGCATTAGGCTCTAGGTAGTACCACTGTTCAAATGTAGATTGTCTAAATGCTCGCTTAACTTTGATTGCAGGGAAGTAAGTTCGCCATTTTCCGTGATTAATTTCTAGTAATTGAAATGGCTCTAATGGGCGCTTTACATAGTTTGGATCAATATTCCACGCATCCCAATACTGTCCGCTATCTTGAAAAGCTTGAAGCTCATTTCCAAAACCGTTGAGAATTTCCCGATCGTGAATCTTGTCAAAGACACTGAATAGATTCCCCGTTTCAGGATCAACGGTTACTTTAATAAATGCGTTTTCTAAAACAAAAGCATTTGGCTCAGAAACTAACTGCATTTCGGCTAAATCTTCACTTGGATAAAGCCAAAAACAGCGATAGCCAATAGGTGGAATGTTTTCTGCTAGAAAGTAGTGAGCATAAATATAAGATTTAGCCCTTTCAGTCCAAGATCTTTCCACTTCAACTGAAATTTCTTTGCCCTCTAGATCGCAAATTTTCCATTTCCGCTCATCTAGGTTAGGTGTTACCAAGCTTCCTGTAACAACTCCTGATCTTTCCCAATTTGTTGAGTTAGAAACAACAATCAATTGAGCTTCTGGATGGGGTCGAGTAGGAGCTGCAATTTCTGTTTCAATATGTGAGAAGCCGTAAACAAAATCAAGAATTTTCTCAAAGTTGAGATGATTAGCAGATGCAGTTTGATAAACTTCATAGATTGATGTGCCAGGTAGAATATCGTGGAATTGATTGAGTAGCAGAATTTTCCAAGCTGCCTCAAACTCTGTTTTGAAGTAGTCTGTTTCTATTAAAATCTGGGAAAGGGAAGCTCGCATTTCTTCAGAATATAGTTCAGCCTCAGCATTTCTGTTAAATCGCTTCTGTTCTCCATGTGTCGTATAACAGCCGCGATGAAATTCTAAATAAAGCTCATCATTCCAAGTCTCTTTTGGCGCTTCTAAGCTTTCTAAATAGTTCAATGCAGTCGTAAATTCTAACTTTGGAAAAAAGGGCGATCGCTTCCATCTCTCCGCAATTTCCAACATATCCCGTGTCGGGCCTCCGCCATGATCGCCGACACCAAATAGCCATAGTGCATGAG
>JADEXW010001040.1 GCA_015206935.1 Pseudanabaenaceae cyanobacterium LEGE 13415
ACTTAGGGTTGCTCCGATGACAAACAAAGACAAAAATTTTCTCACCGATCTGAGGCTGAATATCGTTTGAAATGCCAGAATGATTGATTTCAAAGCATCGTAGCGCCAAAACTTCATTGCGATCTCCTTACTTTCTACGGCTCGCCGCTTGTATTACCGTATTTTCTTGATTCATATCCTATCGGGGAACTTTAAAATCTGCAATGGGTAATCTACACTTTCTTGAGCGGATTATGCGTGTTCTATAAAAGAATGCGATGACTCGACAACCAAAATCAGTTCAAGAAAATCGGCACACTCAACCCAAACTAATCCTCGATATACTTTGATCTGGCGTTTGTCTTGAAGATTATGAAAGTCGCGGTAACAGGAGCAACCGGATTTGTCGGCTCGCGGTTAGTGGAAAAATTATTAACAGAGGGTCATGCAGTCGTTGCATTCACGCGCGGTTCTGCCTCCAAACTTCCTCAGTCTCCCAACTTAGAGATCGTGACTTATAACCCGAAAGAGTCGGGGGATTGGCAGACGAAAATTTCGGGGTGCGATGGCGTTGTCAATTTGGCGGGAGAACCGATCGCAGAAAATCGCTGGACTCCAGAGGTGAAAAAGGCTTTATTAGAAAGTCGGACATTCACGACTCAAAACGTGGTGAATGCCATCTCACAAGCGAATCCGAAACCGTCTGTGTTGGTGAATGCCTCAGCGATCGGCTTTTATGGCACGAGTGAAACCACAACCTTCGATGAAACGAGCGCATCTGGGCAAGATTTCTTAGCCGAAGTGTGTCGAGCTTGGGAGGCAGAAGCTAGCAAAGTCAAAGACTCCGGAACTCGACTCGTCATTTTACGAATTGGAATTGTTCTAGAAAATGGCGGCGCACTTGGTAAAATGCTAACTCCCTTTCGGATGTTTGCGGGAGGTCCGATCGGGTCTGGAAAGCAATGGTTTTCTTGGATTCACCGTGAAGATTTGGTCAATTTAATGATGAAAGCTTTGACCGAGTCGAGTCTGGACGGAACCTACAACGCGACCGCTCCGAATCCTGTGAAAATGGCGGAATTAACGAAAACCTTAGGCGAAGTGATGAAT
>JADEXW010001041.1 GCA_015206935.1 Pseudanabaenaceae cyanobacterium LEGE 13415
GTCCACCCTTACGATGAACTTGGGTTATCAACTTGCCCAACGAAAGAATCGAGTTTTGCTGATGGACATGGACCCACAAGCGTCGCTGACGATTTTTATGGGGCTTGAACCCGATGAATTAGAGAAGACGATCTATGAGGCGCTGATCGACGAAGCTCCTCTCTTCGTCCACGAGAATATACATGGTATGGATCTTGCCCCGACGAATCTAAACTTGACGGTGGCAGAAATGCAACTGGTTAGCGCGGATCTGCGTGAACTTCGTCTCAAATCTGCGATCGAGCCAGTTCTTGAAGATTACGACTTTATCTTGATCGACTGTCCGCCGAGTCTAGGGCTACTCAGCTATATTTCGTTGGTGGCTTCGACTCACATTCTCGTTCCCATCGAAACCCAATTTAAGGCTTTTGCGGGAACGAACAAGCTGTTGGAAACGGTCGCCCGCGTTAAAAGCAAAATTAACCGCAAGTTACAAATCGCTGGATTTGTGCCAACAATTTACGACTCACGAAATTCTCAGGATGTTCGATCGCTTGCGGCAATGCAGGAGCAGCTAATCGGCATTGGCACTGTCTTTCCTCCGATTCCACGATCGACAATCTTTGCAGATGCCTCAGAGAAGCGTCAGCCTCTAGCAGTCTTTAGTCCCAGACATCCCGCGATTGCAATTTTGAAGAAGTTAGCGATGGCAATGGAGAACTTGAAATAATGTCGAAATCTGCTCAAGCCTACGGAGGCAAAATTAAGAATCCTTTGGACAGGATCTTTGGAGAAATTGCTGCCCCACTGAAAGAAGCAACGGCGACGCTCGCTCAAATTACACTGCCTCAGACTCAACCTCGTCGCTATTTTGATCCGCAAGCTCAAGAGCAGCTAGTCGCCTCGATTCGGCAACACGGAATTCTGCAACCCCTTCTCGTGCGCCCACGAGCGGACGGTAATTATGAGTTAGTTGCTGGAGAACGGCGTTACCGTGCAGCCGTGGAGTTGGGCTTGGAAACAGTTCCGATCGTTGAGCGAGAACTTACTGATAATGAGGCGTTTCAGCTTGCACTCATTGAGAATTTACAGCGCGAGGACTTAAATCC
>JADEXW010001042.1 GCA_015206935.1 Pseudanabaenaceae cyanobacterium LEGE 13415
ATGTAGAAACAGTAATCAGGCTCAATTCCCGATGATTCAGGAATATCCATTGTGATTGGTGTAAAAGTTTCGTAGTTTCGATCTTCACTCTCCAGAAGAATTTCGACAACTCGCGCAAGTAAATGGGCTTCTCGACCGTGGCGGGGCATCGGACTCATGAGTAAAATTTCTCCATCCCGAAACTTCATCCGAGGAATCGAGCCATCTCCTCGACTATCCCGCAGTACACAATAGTCTTGCCAAGTTCCAGGCATTCGTACTACTGTACCCGGTGGCAGTTGAATGTTGTTTCGCGAAATCACAGCGTACATAACAATGGTTCCATGAAGCGATAATCAATCATAGCTGTTTTTAACGATGCCCGAACTCTTAGGAACTCTTGCTGCGATCGTCCTAATTCGAGGTCGCTACTCGACTATTCGCTTCCTCAAACACTGATTGCCAGGTTGCATATCCTTGAGCGCTCAAATGAATTCCATCCGTGGTGTATTTAGATAAAATCTGCCCATCGTAATCCACGAATTCCGAGAATAAATCAAGATACGAGGCTCCCGATCGTTGAGCGATCATTTTTAATTGCTGATTGATTCCTGCAATTTGCTCATTCGGAATTCGCGGCGATCGAGTTGGCAAAATCGACTGCACAATGATTTTCGCGTTCGGGTGCATCGCTTGGAGTTGTGTGATGATCCGCTGAATGTTCCAAACGATTTCAGTATCACTCGCGCCCATTTTCAAATCATTCACGCCTGCCATCACATAAATTTCAGACGGTCGCGTATTTGCCAAATCGGGCAGTCGCGCCAAAATATTCCAAGTGGTATCGCCAGAAATGCCTTGATTGAGCCAGAGTTGCGACGGTTTTAAGCGATCGACGGGATACCACAAACTGAGCGAATCACCGAGCAAGATTGACAAATCTCGATCGCTATTTCGTCCCGCTACTGCTTTCGATTCCATTGCCAACAATGTTCGCCATTGCTCATACGTTGGCTGTATGGCTGCATCTTGCCAAACTTCTCGAAAACTGTCACTGGGCAATCGAGTGTAAAGTTTACCCGCTCGAAGCGCCGCTAATCGTTGCAGAT
>JADEXW010001043.1 GCA_015206935.1 Pseudanabaenaceae cyanobacterium LEGE 13415
GTGGACTTGTCACCCACTTTCGCAAAGCGTCCCCATTCGACCTGCTCCTCTGAGAGTTCGGGGTCAACCCCAGCGAACACATCCCGGAAGATGGTTCTCGAACCATGCCAGATATGACCAAAGAAGAACAGCAGTGCAAACACCGCATGACCGAAAGTGAACCATCCACGCGGACTGGTGCGGAAGACACCATCCGAATTCAAGGTTTCACGATCGAATTCAAACGGTTCACCCAGTTGAGCCGCACGCGCATAGCGTTTAACTTGTGCCGGGTCGTTAATGACCTGACCGTCCAGCTTACCGCCGTAGAAGCTTACCGTCACGCCTACTTGCTCAAAGCTGTATTTCGATTCAGCTTTCCGGAACGGAATGTCTGCACGAACTACGCCATCGCTATCTTGCAGAACGATCGGGAAGTTCTCGAAGAAGTTCGGCAAGCGACGAACAAACAATTCGCGACCTTCGCCATCCTTGAAGACCGGATGACCCAGCCAAGTTTGAGCAATTCCATCCCCTTTGTTCATCTGACCTGTACGGAACAAGCCGCCTTTTGCGGGGCTGTTACCGACGTAATCATAGAACGCCAGTTTTTCAGGAATTTGGTTATATGCTTCTGACAAGCTTGCACCGTCAGCTACTGCATTTTGAACTCGTCGATCGATTTCTTGACGGAAGTAGCTGCCATCCCACTGATAGCGCGTCGGTCCGAAAAGCTCGATCGGGGTGGTTGCGTTTCCGTACCACATCGTTCCCGCCACGACGAACGCTGCAAAGAACACTGCCGCGATACTGCTTGACAACACCGTTTCGATGTTCCCCATTCTTAGCGCACGATACAAGCGCTCAGGGGGACGAACGCTGAGGTGGAACAAGCCTGCAATAATGCCGACAATTCCCGCTGCAATATGGTGAGCTACGACTCCACCTGGATTAAACGGGTTGAATCCAGCCGGACCCCATTCAGGCGCAACAGGCTGAACGTGCCCTGTGACCCCATACGCATCGGACACCCACATCCCCGGACCAAATAATCCGGTCAAGTGGAATGCACCGAAACCAAAGCAAAGTAAACCAGACAAGAATAAGTG
>JADEXW010000316.1 GCA_015206935.1 Pseudanabaenaceae cyanobacterium LEGE 13415
CATTCACGATCGGCACAACACCCAAATTCAATAGCTCCTGAAACGTGCGGAGAATATTCACATAGCGACTTCTTTGAATCAGATCGCCGCGAGTTAAAAGCACTTGTGCGATCGGTTGTTGAAGTGCCGTGAAAAAATCATCGTAAATCCGCATCAAACGACCTTGACCCACAGCCGCGATCGCTTGTTTGAGCGACATTGATTTCGGACGCTCGACCAATCCCAATCGCGCACATCCCACCCCGACCGCACCCGATGAAACGAGAACGACTCGATTTCCTTGTTGGCGAAGCTGACTGAGAACTTCAACCAGAGAAGCGATCGTCGAAAGCGCTAATTGTCCCGAATCGGGTTGAGTCAGGCTAGAAGTACCGATTTTTACAACGATCGTTTGAGACATGAATAATTCAATAATTCGTGCAGACAGTCTACTATCCTACCGTTAGCTGCCTGCATCCGCATCGATCGCACCCAACAGTTGCAACGCACAGCGCTCTTCAGTAGATAGTCCGGTCACACCCGTAATAATCATCTGCTCATAAGGTTTCGGGTTGCGGCACTCATCCCCCATTTTGTCCGCTTGCCAATCCCACACCTGCACCGATTCATCTTCTGAGCCACTCAACACCAGCGTTCCATCCGGACTAAACGCCACCGATCGAATCCAGTTCTGATGAATTCCTCGCTGCTGTTTAAGCGGTTTTCCAGTCGTCAAATCCCAAACCCGCACCGTGAGATCTTCGCTTCCACTGACTAAGCGATCGCCGGTTGCATCGAACGCGATCGACTGCACCCAGCGACGATGCCCTTCAAGTCGAGCAATACACTCACCCGTGTCGAAGTCCCACAGCCGAATCAGTTTATCTTCCCCAGCACTGGCAAACCGCTTTCCAGTTGGATCAAATCGCACCGCACTGAGCCGACACCCAGCCGCGATCACTTGCTGACACGCACCAGATTGGACATCCCACACCCGAATCGTTTGATCAGGACTGCCGCTGATTAAAATGCGTCCATCAGGGCTGAAAGACAGCGATCGAATACAGCCTTCATGTCCCTCTAGCACCTTGAGACAGCGATGAGTCTCCACATCCCATAAGAGAATTTGCTTATCGTGTCCTCCCGTCGCCAACCATTTGCTATCAGGGCTAAAACAAACCGAGCGAACACGATGCCGATGTTCTTTTAGCTCCGCAATACACTCTTTAGTACTCACATCCCACAGCCGCACGGTGTGGTCATGCGCTCCGCTTGCTAAAAGCTTTCCATCCGGACTGAAATGCACCGATCGCACCCAGTCTGTATGTCCTTTTAGCTCAAATTCGCATTTCCCACTTTTAAACCACCAGAGCCGAATTTTATGATCTTCGCCTCCGCTGGCTAATAGTTCTCCATCGGGATGAACCGCGATCGACCAAATGCGCCGCGCATATCCTTGGAACGTGCGAATACATTGACCTTCCTGCGGACTCCAAAGTTTGATGCGATGATCGCTGCCCCCGCTTGCAAGCATTCCATTCGCATTAAACGCGACGGTTCGCACCCAACTGGTATGAGTTTGGTCGAGCGGCTTGAATTCTCGAAGGGTAGCCGTGTTCCAAACTCTCAAAGTTTTATCTTCGCTGCCACTCACGAGCAAGCTACCATCGAGAGAAAATGCGATCGCGCGAATATTACGATCGTGTGCCCGGATGATCCGATGCGTGTCTTGGTCGAGGTTCCAAACTCGTACCGTTCCATCCCCGCTTCCAGAAGCAAGCTGACTGCCATCGGGAGAAAATGCGATCGCGAAGACGATGCCCTCATGTCCTACCAGTGTTTTAATGCACGCTCCGGTGGTGCTGTTCCAGAGACAAATTTGCTGATCATCACTGGCGCTAGCAATCATGCGATCGTCTGGAGAAAACGCAACCGCACGAATGGGATGCTGATGTCCTTCTATCGTCTTGATGCGCTTGCGACTCTCCACATCCCAAAGGTAAATGACTCCATCTTCTCCAGCACTGACTAAGTAGCGACTGTCATGACTAAAGGCAATCGATCGAACGGCTTTAGAATGTCCTCGTAGCACTTGCAAGCATCTGCCCGTATCGACACTCCAGAGCCGAATCGTTGTTCCTTCTCCAGCACTTGCCAGCAATTTGCCGTCCTGACTGTAGCAGACCGATCGCAGCCATCCACCCGGATGTTTTTCGCTGAATAACAGTTCTCCATCGGGAACTTGCCAGACCCGCAGATTGCCATCTTTATCGCCACTGGCTAACCGTTGACCATCGGGATGAAACGCGATCGTCAAAACACTGCTCAATGTTTTCGTAAACACCGAGTTCGACAAATCAGAGAATGAGAGATCGGTTTCATTCAGATCAACGCCCTGAAAATTGGCTTGCCAAATTGCCAGTCCGGAAAAATCGTAGCCCTTGAGATCCGATTTGAGCTTTTGCAGAAGTGCGATCATATTTGCTGCTAAATATCCGGGTGTGACAGGTGGAGATTTTCGCAGCGCGGACAGGAGTTGAACACAGCGATCGTTAAATTGATCATCTGAAGGGTAGATTGCTTGGAGTTGCTGATAAAGCGGCTGTAAAATCTGTTGGGATTGATTGAGTTGAATGTAGTCTTTTGATTGGGCTTTGACTAAAGCGTGATGATTTAACAGAGTGGGGAATTGAGTTGTATTTTGAAATTCCTGAGCGGCTTGCTTGATGAATTGCTGTGTCACCCATTCCATGATCACAGGTTGAAGAGTGAACAGTTCGCCACTGCGCTCGATCAACGATCGACCTTCGAGGAAGCCCATAACATTCAGCAAATCTTCACTCGATATGGGATTTGTCATCTCTTCGCGCAATTGGTCAATCTTTACCCACTCGCGATTGATGGCTAACCAGTACATCACAGACTGTGCAAGTTCACAAAGCTGATCAAACTGTCGATTCAGCGAGTCTTGAATGTCTTGAAACTCTCCGCTCTGTCTAGCTTGCTCTAAAAACTGATCGATTTCGTTATTGAAATTCTCTTTGATCACGCTAGCTGCAATCTTTAAGGCGAGAGGGTTCCCCTGATATAGCCCGTTGAGTTCTGTCAATTCGGTTTTTGTGCCTTCAAGTCCTTCTGACTTGAGAATTTGCACGCCTGCGGAAGACTCCAATTCCTTTAAAGACAGCGATCGAGCTAACTGCGATCGTTCTACATTCAGAGACGGCTTAGTTCGACTAGTCAGAATCACACAGCTTTGGTGTGTGGTGGATTGAATCTGATCTAAGAGTTCACGGTAGCCGCTGTAATGTTCATCAGCGGTTGGATCATTGAAAGGAACGGAGTCGAAATTATCGAGAATAACTAAGCAAGAGTAGGTCTGTAAATAGTGAATTAGCGCTTCAGTTGAATCGCGATTGGTTTCATCCAAACTTCGACTACTTTCACGACCCCCTGAGAGAATGTGAATAATTTTTCTAACAATGTCCTGGATTTTCGGGGCGTTCCGTAAAGACTGCCAAATCACATAACTAAAACGATTTCCAGCTTGCTTTGCGAGCTTTGCTGCTAATGCAGATTTACCAATCCCACCATCCCCAGAGATAGTAATTACCTTGCATTGATCTTTGAAAATCCAATGTTTCAAGGTCTTTAGCTCTGGATTTCGTACGAATTCCCCCTGCAAACAGGGCGCTTCTTCTAAATGCGCTTGAGGAACAGGTTCTAAAACTGGAGTTGGCTCGAATGTAGAAGTTTGCAGCGCTAGACTGATTGAACCGATCGATCGCAGATAGTCTTGATGTTCATCGATCGGGATTTTTAGTAAATCAGACCAGCATTGTTCTTGTTCGCGAAACCGTTCGACTTGATGTTGCTGCTCGTGAGTTAGAGCAATCTGGCTTCTGAGTCCAGCGGCTTCGATCATCTTAAGGTCGGGTCGTGCTTTTTCCAGTTCGTGATAAGCATCTCCCACATCCATTATCAAGTTGTAAGTTGCTTGATCAAACCGGATTCCGACCTTTTCAAATAGATAAGACAGAGGGATCAAAAAGGTGTGCCACGTCTCAGCTAGTACCTCTCGATCGAGTCCCGAAATTGCGGTTGGGACAATGAGATCATAGTCACTCACAAATTCAGTTCTCGATGACAGAGGAAGAACTGTGAGATCTTCTGAATCTTGATCTGGCTCTCGAACGACCATGACAAATTCAGGCAGATCGATCGATTGCCAATATCGATTTTGGGTTGAAGGATGTGTTGCAGCAGCGCGAACTTCTTGTTGATACGGGTTCAGAGTGTGATAAAACTCAGTTCTGAGTCGCCAAATCTGACCCGGAGCGATGGACGTTCCCTTAGAAGTGGAAGGAACGGGAGCGGATGACCTGAATACGTCCATTTCCTTGCTCCTTTAGCCGTGAGTTATCTTGATTCTGCATTCTTTAACTTAATAAATCAGGAAGATTATGTCTCTATCTGAAGAATCAGCGCACGATCGCGCATGATAGATCGCGATCGCGTGACTTGTCGCATTAGTCGAGAATGAAGCGAGTCGATTCGTGCGGAATCGGTGAGAGTTTCTAGCCTACCCGATTGCGACGCGATCGCGGACTGCTTCGTAAAGACTTGTATAATACTTTGCTGTTTTCTATTTGTATTCTCTGCAACGATCGATAAAAACTTTACCAATTGCCGATATGGATTCAGCAGAGAAGTTCCCCAACAGGTGGGGCGAGCGGGAAAGAATTTTATTCTTAAGATTAATTTCAAACCGTAACAGAATAGTAATCGTTGCATAGCTGAAACTGTAAAGCGAGAACAATACGCAATCAGTCCTTTCGGATCAGCACGAAGATTTATCTGAGTATCAATTATATTCGTTTGACGAAGCATTGTATCACGGATCGTAACCAAACTGCGATCGTCGCCGCAGTTGCGCCTGATTGTTTTCTGGAATTTGAACTTGAGAATTCTCAACACATTTGCGGAGCCTTTGTTTCATCTCTTTATGTCGCCGAGTCACAGTACCTAGAGCAACTTGCCACGCATCTGCAATTTCTTGTTGAGTTTTCTTTCGTCGATAAAATTCTTGATACAACTCCATGTAACGTTGGTCTCGAAATAAGAGGTCAATTTGCTGGAGACATCGAATCACCTGCCGCCGTTTTTCCTCACGTTCTTGCTCACTGTCTAAATCACATTCTTCAGCAGGCAGAAGATCAATCAAGGAACGATCTGTTTCATCGGGTTGATTAACGGGTTGATCAAGACTAAGCGCAAGCATTGAGCGGCGAACATACTGCCGCCGACAGTCCCTAATTTTGCGTCTCGCAACTTTGCGATGCCAGGTATAGAATTCGTCCAAGGTAGCACCAGAGACACGATTCATCTCCAAAACCAGTTCGATCGCAGCCTGCCGTAATGGATGATCGCAAGTTAAGAGCGTAACAGACTGATCCCCATAGTCAATTTCCTGACAGAAACAGAACAAGCCAGAAGCAATGTCGATTCCCTGCTCTGCACCAATTTGCCTAGCTCGATCGAGAATTTGAGGCGGAATGACAGTAATCTCATGAGACAAATTGCGTCTGCGAACAACGTTGGCTCCCAATTGCTTAAACGCTTTGCAGAATAAAGCCGCAACGAAGTCACGACGGCGAACTCTCACTATTGTGTGTATCTCTGCTTCTTGTACTGCGTCTTCTACATATTGTGGGAATGAACTAAATAGCAGGTCTTCGGCGATTTGACGAATGCTCCGTCGATACTGAGCATTTTTTGTTAACAGCCTTTCTCCCGCCTCGATGTCATCCCTGAGTAGATACTCTTCTAATTCACTTACCGACATCAACACCGCATCTCCTTCAGCGCCACAGACTTGGAGATCAAGGATTGAATGATTATTGTTACAAAAAATTTACAAATAAGTAAGTTTGAGTCTACGCCTGCGTTGGATAAAGCAGAGGAGTGGATCAGCGTGTTTGTCATAGGTTTCTTGATATTGATGCAAGATTGACTCCGCTGCTGCGTTGGATTCATCAAGACGGTTGAGTGAGCCAATCTAACCGAGCCGAACAGGAGGTCACATTCATCACAGGAGCGATTCGCTCCATTCACAACAAATCTTTCTCCTTAGTCACCCGGCTAGTCGATTCAGCGGATATGAGACTGCTTTTTGCGATGAAGGATCGCATTATCTCACAAAATCTCTCTGGAGTTGAAAATGAAACTCAGCGATCGACCGAACACCCATTCAATTCCAAATCCTCCCTTTTGGAAATCGCCTCTCATTCTCTTCACGCTCGCATTTTTAACTATTCTCATTGGCTCCCCCAT
>JADEXW010000317.1 GCA_015206935.1 Pseudanabaenaceae cyanobacterium LEGE 13415
ATGCTGGGCAACTGCGATCGGGACAGAAAGTATTAATCAAAGGTGCTGCGAGCGGAGTGGGATCGTTTGCAGTTCAGATTGCTAAGGCGTTTGGAGCAGAAGTGACGGGGGTGTGCAGTTCCAGCAAAACCAAGATGGTGCAAGAAATTGGGGCAGATCATGTTCTAGAGTATCAGCAAGTGAAAACTGACCTGAAGCCGCAACAGTATGATCTAATCTTAGATATTGCTGCCTATGATTCTGTGTTTAACTATCTGCCGCTGTTAAAGCTTGAAGGTCACTATGTTTTAGTCGGCGGCTCGATCGCACGATTGTTTCAAGTGATGTTGTTTGGCTCTTTGATTTCGAGAATGAGTCGCCGCCGTGTGCAGTGCTTAGTTCAAAAGCCGAGTCAAGCAAATCTGATCAAACTGAAGGATCTGGTTGAGGCGGGTAAGATTCGCCCCTTTGTCGATCGATGTTATTCACTCAGTGAAATTCCGACTGCGATTTGTGCGATCGAGCAGCGACAAGTCCAAGGTAAAATCGCGATCCACGTTTCATAAAGAAATAATGCGGCACAGATGTTTCTTACACTAACTGTACCGCAACCGATTCCTCTAGAGAGGAGAACACTAAGCGTTACTATAGAACTTATTGAAAATTCTTGTCAATACAAATGAGAAAGAATTTCAATAGCTGAGTTGCGAATGCGATTTTTCTCTCAGGAAATAGCCGAAAATATTGAAAGAGACAGAGTATGATGGTTCAGATTCATTCTTGATGTGCAATTTATGACTCTGCAACTGCGCGTATACGTTCCACCCCATCCCTTAATCAAACATTGGCTGGGTGTCGCTCGTGATGCCTCCACGCCTTCGACTTTGTTTCGGACGGCGATCGCGGAATTGGGACGGTGGCTGACTTACGAAGCAGTTCGCGAATGGTTGCCCACGATCGATACGACGATCGAAACTCCCCTCGCGCCTTGTCCCGCGACCTTTATTAATCCGGAGATCCCGATCGTCGTTGTGCCAATTCTTCGGGCTGGACTCGGTTTACTCGATGGCGCACAGTCGTTATTGCCACTAGCATCGATTTATCATTTAGGACTAGTGCGAAATGAAGAGACGCTAGAAGCGAGTTGCTATTTAAACAAATTGCCGGAGAAGTTTGATCCACAGACGCGCGTTCTCATCGTTGATCCGATGCTGGCGACGGGAGGAAGTTCGATCCGGGCAATGGAAGAATTGACTCAACGAGGAATCGATCCGGCTTTAGTCAGAATTGTTGCAGTTGTCGCGGCTCCTCCCGCTTTGCAAAAATTAGGAGCCGCGTATCCCAGTTTGACGATTTATACAGCGGGAATCGATGAAGTGCTGAACGATCGCGGATTTATTGTTCCTGGATTGGGAGATGCAGGCGATCGCATTTTTGGCACTTGAGGATCGATACAATAGAAAGAATAGAGCTTGAGGAACGATCGCCCATGAGTCAACAAGATAATTTTTCTGGTGGATTTGTCCTCGGCGCGATCGTCGGTGGCATTGTTGGCGGCATCATTGGTTCGGTGGTGACATCGCAACGATTGGCAGAGGAAGTTGAAGAGAAACCGGAATTGCAGAACGCGAAACCGAAAAAGCGGATGAGGGCTTCGTCTGAGCAGAATATCGAGTTAGCGCGGCGCAGTTTAGAGGATAAGATCGCGCAACTAAATGATGCGATCGACGATGTGCGGCAACAGTTAGGAACGGTGAACGGTCGCGCTGTTGAAAATGATCTGCCGGGATCGCGTGAGATCATGCGGGAAGATTAACGTGCTTCCGTGGCGGGAGTACAATCGACTGAAAAATCGCTTAAACTATGGTGGGAATGAATCAAACACCCCTACGCCAACAGGAAGTTGAAACGTTATGAGTCCAGCGGATTTACTTGCAACTACAATCGATCGATTTTTGGGAATTTATTTTGTTCTCCTCGTGCTGAGAATTCTCCTAAGCTGGTTCCCAACGATCGATTGGTATAGCCAACCCTTTGCGATTTTGAGTCAGTTGACTGATCCGTATTTGAATCTTTTCCGTCGGATTATTCCGCCGCTCGGTGGCATTGATATTTCGCCAATTTTGGCATTTTTGGCGCTGCAACTGGTTCAAGGATTTGTTCCAGCGTTGTTGCGTTCGACCTTGGCAAGCTTACCCGTATTTGCAGGCTAGACCTCTCGCGGCATAGGGTTCGTGAAACGCGATCGTCAAATTGGCGATCGCGTCGTTGTTTTAAATGGGTCTACTGTACCGATCTTTTCGCTGCGGTTGGGGCGGCTAAAGCCCCCTAAATCCCCCAATTCTGGGGGACTAAGAGGTAAGACTCCAGCTTCAAAGTCCCCCAAATTTGGGGGATTTAGGGGGCTGAAGACGACTGAAACGCAGTGAGAAAGAGATATGTATAAACAGTAGAAATCCCCCATTCTGGAAGACTTTGAGAAGATATAATTTCTCCAATTCTAAGGCGCTTTCTATCTTCAAAGTCCCCCAAACTTGGGGGATTTAGGGGGCTTTAGCCGACTAAACCGAAGCGAAACGCTCGATCGAACTTATGTAGTTTTAAGAGAGGCGATCGAGTAAATTGCGATCGCGCTCCAAATCAATCCAAACGTAACCGCGTGAATGGCTGTAAACGGTTCTCGATACAATGCCACTCCGATTAACAGTTGAAGACTCGGTGCAAGATATTGGAAAAATCCCAATGTCGAAAGCTGTAATCGTTTTGCGGCGTTGTTGAACCAGAGTAATGGAAACGCAGTCACAATTCCGCAACCGATTAACAATAGATTGACTTGCAGGCTAGATCCAAAGCTGCCAGTTCCAGTTGCAGCACCATATCCGATGTAGAGAAGTGCGATCGGGGTTGCTAATAAGGTTTCGACGGTTAAACCCACGATCGGGGTGACTTTAATCAATTTGCGAAAGAGTCCATACAACGCGAATGAGAATGCAAGCGCGATCGCAATCCAGGGAACTTGACCGAAATTCCAGATGAAATTAAACACTGCGATCGCGGCTAACAACACAGCAATTTTCTTCGGAAAACTGAGCTTTTCTCTCAAAATTACAGAGCCAAGTAACACAGTTACCAAAGGATTAATGTAGTATCCCAAGCTAGTTTCAACAATGTGACCTGTGTTCACACCATAGATATAGATGCACCAATTTCCAGCAATCAGGGTTGTTGTGAGGAGAAGAGATGCGATCGATGCCGGAGATTTCCAGAGCTGAAGGAATTCACTGATTCGACGTTGTGCAACGAGCAATCCCATCAATAACAGCATCGACCAAATGATTCGATGGCAGACTAATTCCACAGCGGGAACTTGAGTCAGAAACTTCCAGTAGATTGGGAACAATCCCCAAGCAGAATAAGCCAAAACTGCGTAGATTGCTCCAGATTTCGAGGCAGATTGTACTTTCAAAATCGTGACGCAATGAAACAATAGGCTGAAATTCTAGCAATCGATTTCAGCAAGTTTCTAGATACAGTCGGAGGACAATTTCACCGATCAAATTTTTTCTTTCGCAGGGGGTGTCACGTTTGTTTTGATTAATCCTGCTTCGATCTCTTTCAACAGTTCAAAATCCTCATCCGGCAAAGTACGATCGCCATTTTTCTCTAAAAAGCTAAACGCCGATCGAAACTCTTCTGAATCCGCATCGATCGGAGCATCCAAATGACAAGGGATAATCCGCTGAAAGTCCCAACTCGCAACCTTTTCCGCCCAATCAATCACGATCTGCGGTTCCCGATTCAAAATCAATCGCTGCAAAATCGGAGCAACAATCAATCGATGTTTCCGCAGTGCCTCAAATGATCGCTGCCAACCGACTTTCCAATGAAATGGATACCATCCGAAGAAGGCTTTTTTTGATCGATCGGGGGCTTTGCCAATTCCTCGAAGTGATGGAATTAAATCTGCAATCTCTAACCCACTCGGACGAAAATAAAAGGTAAATAATGCGACTCGTTGCCATCCTTTGCGGCGATTTTCTTCGGTATCTTCGATCGATTCATTGCCATTCTCCCGCGCATGAAATAACAACGGATACGGATCAATTTGAATAATCTCTGGCGCGACTTCTGGAACTGAGAGAACCGAATCCGTCACTAGGAGCGTTTTAGAACGTCGATCGAACAATGCAATTTCCTCAAACGGGCCCAATCCCAACCGAATGGGGCCCAATTTCGCATAGTCAAACTGATCCCCAAACGGAATCGATCGACCATCGAGCAAATGAGTTCGATTCTTCGGAAATCCCAACCACGTCAACGGCAAATTAACCGGGTAGCTCCATTGATCGGGTGCAATGTAAATTTGAGCATTCGGAAATCTTCGAGCGAACGGCGGCACGAATGCTTTATGTTCTAAACCAGAAGTGGTCGGGAGAATAATATAACGAACCTCTCCATGAATAGAAACAATCTCATTGAGCAAACGGATACATTCGCCCGTCGGAGCAACAGGTGCGTATACCAAAAGTCCACCCGCATCGAGCTTCACAACCGTCATTCGGATCGGCGTGACAACATAGAAAACTCCTTGAAGTTGCTCAAAGACCCAAACCGAATCTTGCACAATTTCACGTCGAATCGTGTGGCGTTGGCTGTACGGATAGATCGGAACCGTAAACCAATAAAACCACGATCGCTCCTTTCGATTGTCTTGCACCATGTCCTAGCTCTTTGCCAAATCTGATCTAGTGTCGCACCAAACCTAGAACGATGGACTATAGCGGATTGAGAAATAAATCCCGTTTTCTTGCAAGCTCCGTCGCTCACCATTAATCGAGATCAGCGGAAAGCCAAAGTCAATCCGGGCTGCAAAGTTATCTCCCTGTCGCCACAAAAATCCAAATCCTGCTCCAAGCAATGTACTTCTATCTGGATTTTCTCCGTTCCGATTCCAACCCGTTCCCAAATCAATAAACGGTGTGACTTGTACTAATGCCCGACCCGATCGTAAAATTGGCAATCGAAGTTCTGACGAGAACAAGAACCCGTTATCAGTCAGCAGGGCATCTTGCCGATAGCCACGTACCGTATCCACACCCCCGATTCCGATTTGTTCGAGTGGAACTAAAGTACGATCGCTCAGTTGCAAGTCTCCCCGCACCAATAACAACGAATCTCGCGCTAATAGTTGCGTCCATTGGGCTTGACCGCGCCATGAAAAGAACCGACTATCCGGGGCTTGATCATTGAGCGTGGCATCAAACAATCCTAAACCGACACTAAATTGCGATCGAGCCGCAAAAACTTGTCGATCGCTCCGTTGCACATATTCTTGAAAAAACCGCAGTGCTGAAATTCTCGTGCGTCCTTGCTCATCGGCTCCCGGAGACAATCGAAAGGGCCCAATATTATCAATGCCTAATTCCGTCTCACTTTCCTGGCGCGAAAACGTCAATCCAAGCGTGAATTCATTCGTCGGACGCTGCACGATCGGTTGTCGATAGGTAAATTCGTAATAGCGCGATCGTGCCCGAATATCCAACACATCAAACGGCTCTTCAATCACCCGACTCCGAGTGCTGCCATAGGCAAATCGCAAGGTTCCATTTCGCGGATTGATCGGAACTGAATAACTCAAATCAACGCCATTACTCCCATCGGTATTGGTGTAACTCGCTCTCAATCCATCTCCTAAACCGAGCAAATTCGCCTGTGAAAGTTCAAGCTGGCGGCGGAACGATCCAACACTCGGCGATCGAGCATTATCTAGCGTCGGTGTAATCGAAAATGTTTTCGCTTCTGCGATCGTAATTTGTAATACGCTCGTTCCTGGACGAGTTCCCGCCTGTAAATCGGCTGAAATCGAAGCAATCAATGGATCGAGTTGCAGTAGTCTCAAGCCTTCGAGTAACCGATTCACGTTTAAGGGCGCTTGCACCGTTAGCCCGATTCGACTCCGAATATAAGCAGGATTCAGCCGTCGAGTTCCGATCACATTAATTTGCTCGATCGAGCCTTCGATCACTTGAATCTTAACGACTCCGCCTGTTAGCACTTGAGGAGGTAATATCGCCGCAGAAGTGACATAGCCATTTCTGATGTATAAATCCGCGATCGCAGATCTCAACTGCAACAATTCCGCAAACGATACATTCCGATTCACATACGGTTTTGTAATCGGTTCAAAATCTTTGGCACTAAAAACCGTACTGCCTACAATATCGAACTGCTTTACCTGAATCGTATCAGGAACATTACCGGGAGTATCCGGTGTAGAAGGCGGCGTAATGGGCTGTGGGAGTAACTGTTCCGGTGGGGGTAATGGGCTAGGAG
>JADEXW010000318.1 GCA_015206935.1 Pseudanabaenaceae cyanobacterium LEGE 13415
GTCCTAACTAAAGTGGGTACGGCTGTAGCACTAGAACTGGAAAAGATTCAGCAAATTAAAGCGAGTTACGATCAAACGATCGCGGTTCTGGCACGAAGAACTGAACTACTACGTCGTGGCTCGAAAGCCTATTTAGTTGCGATTATTACTATGAGTTAATTCACCCAAGGCAGCCACGATCGTTTCTGCTTCTCCACTAATGCGCCACAGGGTTCGACTCGCTTCCTTACTCACCAACTCATACTCACCCCGGAACGCTTCAATCAAAGCTGGAATTGCCGATTTTGCATCAGGACCAATACAACCGAGTGCATAAGCCGCCACCCATCGAACCTGCCAATCTTCGTCCTTGAGCGCAGCCGTTAACGCCGGAATCGCAGGTTTCGCCGCCGCGTTAAAGGTTGCCAACACCCAAGCCGCACTACTGCGAACATAGGGCGTTTTCACCTCTAAAGCACTCATCAAAGCAGGAATCGAACTTACACCTAACTTGCCAAGTGTTGCGATCGCTTCTCCGCTGACTCGTCGATCGTCATCTCGCAATCGTTCAACTAATGCAGGGATCGCCGTTCGAGCTTCAGGACCAATATTGCCGATCGCTCTTGCTACTTCCCGCCGAATACACCAGTCGCGATCTTGGAACTCTCGAATCAATGCAGGTAAGACATCTTTGGAAGCTGAACCCAATTCGCCTAGCTCTCGGATGGCTTCTAATCGAGCGATCGTATCTCCAGTTGAAAGCATCGGAGTTAAGCGTCTTAACCGTTGATCAATTTGTGATTTGCGTAAGACTTCTGCACTCAGTCCCACTCGCTGTCCTAACTCTTCCATCACAAAGTCAGGCACATCAATCTCAGCACTCCGAGTCAGGCAACAATCGCGCATGGCTAAGAGAAAGCCTTGGATTGTATCAGGTGAACCGGGCATGGTATCGGCTTCCATGAGCCATTGACTCCAAGCTTCTCGATCGTCTTGGTATTGTTCGACTAAGTGCAGTGCAGCTAAACATTCAGCTAATGGATCAAGCGCAAAACAGATTTGATCTTGTGCAGGTCCGATCGCTTGGACAATTCGCAGTCGTTTTTCTAAATGTTTGAGACGGTTTTTGACGGTTTCTTCGTCTGCTTTAGTCTGAGTTTGCAACGCCTCTAGAATTGCTTCTCGTTTTGCAGGAGCGGGACGGTAATAGTGTTTCAGACATTCCCAAGCAATGATTTTCGCGTCTTCATGCACTGATACGTTATCCGGTTCATCTTCTGCGGTGTCACGATTCAATTCATTGAGATAGCTCAACATCAAATCCGGAATGTTGTCAGGTAAGATACCTTCGCTACCTTCTTTTTTCGCAATCATCTGTTCAGCATACAGCTTTGCTAAGAGAACAGTGATGTTCCGCTGTCCAACCATTCTCGATAGCTGTCCACAAGCATCAAAGTACTCTGGATCAGTGAATAATTCACGCTTGCTGCGTTGATTTAGATAAGCTTCGAGGAATGAAGATAAGCGATTTCCCTCGATTCGGAGCGGCTTCACAGTCGTTTTCGGAACTTCGTCCAAAGCTTCTTCAACTCGCGAAGTCACAATCAGCGCATTTGCAGGAAAATCAGGATGTCCAGGGCGAATTTCTTGGCGCGTTTCTTCGCTCAGTTCTGATAAGCGATCGACAATCACCAAAATCCGTCTCTGTCTCAGCAATTTTTCTAAAAATTCATCGCTAATCGGTTCAGCCGCATCAATCAAAGCTTGCAACTGTCCCCGAATTGCTTCCCGAAACGGACTCTTTTCTTCAGGCAGTTTGAAGTCTAATTCCTGCTCGATCAACACAGGTAACATCCGATGACGACTTAAGCGTTCTAGTTTGTTGTCGGACATTGCCCACTTTGCGAGTTGACAGGCGAGGCTAGTTTTTCCGATCCCACCTTCACCCCAAATCAATAAGCACTGTCGTCCATCCCAAAACGTTGTATGCAAATCTTCGCTCTGAAGTTCTGCGATCGCATTCCCATCCATTACGACCGGAATCGGAATATAAACTCGTCGATCGTTCACCGTACTCTTATGGGCAAACGCTTCTCGTGCGACTTCGACCTGCTTTTTCACCCAAGAATCTAACACTCTCGGATGATAGTGAAGCCAACCAATAAACAATACAAATCGCAATGGAATTTTGATACTTCCGCCTAAAGGACTGGGAATCTCAAAATCCGTATAAGGTTGCAATGCGTTATTCAGTTTGAGTAACCAAATTGGACGAATGAGTAATATAGTTAACCACAGTGACGGCATCGCTAACATATATAACGCGATCGATGCGATCGCTGGATTTGCCTGTGACCATTCCAATACCCGTTCAAACAAACGCGAATCCTTTTCGTTCTTGAGAACATTCAGCGATCGACGAACGGTAACAGTCACTTCCTCGTTGAACTCTGCTTTCGGATCTTCAAGTAGCGGCAGTGCTGCTTCTAGCGTGGTATGAGCCGTTGATAAATCATTTGCTCCAAGTGTTGCCGCTTTATCTTGTAGCGTTCCTGCTAGTCTTCCAACTGATGTTGCCGCACTGAATCGCACTCCAGAATTTTGATCTTTCAGCAGATTGACTAAATCCGATAACGACGATCGCGCCTCTAATCCAATCCATCCTAGTGCAGTCGCCGCATTCAGCCGCACATCCTTGTCGAGATCTTTCAATGCCTGTGTTAATTCTGGTACAGCGAGTTTGGCATCTGCTCCAATACGTCCAAGTGCCCGCGCTGCAAACGATCGAGTCATACGATCGGAATGTTGCAGTGCTTGTCTCAGTTGCGGAACTGCTTCAGTCGCGTCTTTCTCAAAGGTGGCAAGCGTCGATGCTGTTTTCACTCGAATTTCAGCATCAGCATCACTCAACAATTGTGCCAACACCGGAACAGCAGGTTTCGCATCTGCACCAAACTTGCTCAATGCTCCGATCGCAGCTAATCGGACATCACGCTCTGGAACATTCAACGCATCTGCTAGAGGTGGAACTGATAATTGAGCCTCTGATCCGATCGCTCCGATCGCATTAATTGCTTTAATCTGCACCATGCGATTCTGATCTTTGAGCCGATTGATCAGTTCTGAAACCGCTGCTTTTGCCACAGTGCCATAGTTCCCCAAGGCTTGCGCTGCCCCGATTCGGAGATCAGCATCTCGATCGCGCAACACAATCATCAAGAATGGAATTGCTTCTTTCTCAGGCTCTTCAATTTTCGACAACGCGGCTAATGCAGCTAAACGAATTTCTTTCGAGTTGCTCCGAATTGCATCTGCTAAAACCGGAGTTGCAGATTTCGCATTCAGTTCACCTAGTGCCACGATCGCAAACAGTCTCGATCGCTGTGGTTCTTTCGGATTTTTTGCAAGGCTAACTAGGGCATCGATCGCAGGCTTGCCTTGTTTCTTCAATGTTGCGATCGCAGATTGCGATTGTTCTCCGGTTGCTAACTTGCGAATCTCTGTCGAACTGGTTTCAGCAGAAAGCACGATCGGGCTAAAAGCAACCGATAAACACAGCAACGTGACTTGGCTAGCGAAGGAGAAAATCTTGTGGGTGCGCGATGCCATAAGAAAAGCCTGCAAACGATACGGGAATCGATCGCAGGGCTGTCATTCGGATTTGGATGCGAATGAACTTTACGGGAAACCCCTCCGTAAAATTCCAGTTCTTCAAACACGATGCAACCCTGACTGCGTAATTGTTCCCACAGCGATCGATCAAATAACGCGCTCAACGATCGCTCTTTATGCAATCTTCAATTGAGTTTCACTCTGAATAAGTATATATTCTTAGTGTTTGGTAATCGATCGTTTCAGTGATTACACTCAATGGTTGTTATAGATTGACTCGATGTTTAAACTTTCTTTAACTACTATTCACCTTTTCTAATCATTTCCCTATACTGACTTTCATGAGAGCGGTGATTGAGCCGCCAACGGAAAAAGTTTTCGTACTACCAAATAAGCCTTATTTACTAGGAGTAAAGTGATGACCTTGGCAAACAGTCAAAGCCTGGAAAATTCTGCTATCTTGTTTTCCCTCAAAAGCTTCTCGGTCTGGGTGTTTACGTTGACTGTCTGCATGATTGTGATTGGATTTCCAATGTTTATTTTGGTAGTTGCGCTGAGTGCTTTAGCAGCATTTGTATTGAATGCAATTCTGCCTTTTAGCTCGATTTTATTTGTCTCTGCGATCGTGATTGGCGTTCATGCGATCGGCATTATGTTGGGTGCTGCTTGGTTAACTTCCAAGGGCATTCATCCCCAAGAAGTTGAGTTTCTGCGCTGGTTGGGTGGCAAAGAAAATCCGCTGCACACTTCGGTGTATGCGTCCTGCCCCTTGACTTGCGACCTTAGCGAATAAAAGATCTGTCATTCGGTGAACTGGTCTGACTTCCCCGGCTTCGGTCGGGCTTTTTTATGAGAAAGAACTTTACATTTCTTAATTCTGTTTCAGTCCTCGATCGCGAATTATGATGAGTGAGCGATCGACCAAGCTCCGGATTTTTACGGATAGAACAGAAAATTGGATCGTTCCTTGTCGTTTGGTGAGTTCCGATGCTTAAGTTGCCGATTCCCGTTTGTCTGATTGTAGGAACGCGCCCCGAAGCGATTAAGATGGCTCCGGTGATCCAAGCGTTTGCGCGATCGCCAATGTTTGACACTCAAATCGTTCTCACAGGTCAACACCGCGAAATGGTGGATCAAGTAATGCAACTGTTTGATCTGTCCACGCAGCATGATTTGGCGATTATGCAACCGAAGCAAACCCTGACAGATATTACCTGCTGGGCGCTACGGGGATTAGAGGAACTCTTTCAACAACTTCAGCCACGAATGGTTTTAGTTCAAGGAGATACGACAACTGCATTCGCGGCGGCACTGGCAGCTTTTTATCAAAAGATTCCGGTCGGTCACGTTGAAGCGGGATTGCGAACGGAGAATGTGTTTAATCCATATCCCGAAGAGGCGAATCGCAGACTAGTTTCGCAGATTACGCAGCTTCACTTTGCGCCGACTGCATTATCCGTTCAGAATTTAGAGCGATCGGGCGTTTTAGGTGAGATTCATCAAACTGGAAATACGGTGATCGATGCACTGTTGACGGTTGCCGATCGTAATCCGCCTTGTGAAATTCCGGGGCTTGATTGGTCGAAGTACCGTACCATTTTGGCAACGGTTCATCGGCGTGAGAATTGGGGGCAACCGCTTGAAGACATTGCCCAAGGGTTTCTCAAAGTTCTAACGCAGTTTGAAGATACCGCATTGTTGCTTCCGCTTCATCGAAATCCAACGGTTCGGGAGCCATTGACTGCTATTTTGGGTGATCATCCAAGAGTATTTTTAACCGAACCCTTGGACTATACCGACTTAGTTGGCGCAATGAAACGCTGCTATCTATTGCTCACTGATTCGGGTGGCATTCAAGAAGAAGCACCGAGCTTAGGTAAACCTGTGTTGGTGTTGCGAGAAACGACAGAGCGACCGGAAGCAGTGATGGCAGGAACCGCGAAACTGATTGGCACGAACTCAGACAATATTTTGAAAGAAGCTGGGGAATTGTTAAGTAGCTCGATCGCTTACCAAACAATGGCGAATGCGGTAAGTCCTTTCGGAGATGGTTTAGCCTCTGAGCGAATTGTTCAAATTGTTGAACGTTATCTTTCATCGTGAGCGGAGAAACAGATTTAACAACGCTGCTCAAATCAATCAATCCTGTTTTGAAGCAGGGTGAATATGTTTTTTGTAGCGTTGATTTTGAGGACTGGTTAAGACTCAATCCGATCGGCATTTTTCGAGAAGACGAAGGGCTAACACTGATTCTCGATCAACAAATTGCCGATCAATTCAATCTTACTTATGCCGCCACTTTTCGCCTTATTACATTATCGGTTCACTCTAGTTTAGAAGCAGTTGGATTTCTAGCTGCAATTACTCAAAAATTAGCTGAACATCAAATCAGCGTGAATGCGATTTCAGCGTACTATCACGATCACCTGTTCATTCCGGTTGAAAAGGCAGATCAAGCGATCGACTTATTGTGCCATATGAACGAGAATGCCTAAAATTTGCTCAATTTGGGAAATGTAGTACTCGCTTAAATCGATCGAGATGGTTGTTTCTTCTAACTCTAGAAATCTCCAAATTGTCCCAATTGTGACAACACCATAAATCTTTTTAATCGGCTTATTTTCTCGTTCATTAAAAATCTGAGCCGCAATCATTTCCGCAATACATTGAGCAAATCCAGACTTCAAATTTTCATTTTTTGCTTCTACGATCGTAATCAC
>JADEXW010001044.1 GCA_015206935.1 Pseudanabaenaceae cyanobacterium LEGE 13415
AATCCATCGTGATCACCGTGATGCAAGGCTGACATGATTGCCCATTTCAATCTCAATTTGCTGCTGAAAACTCAGTAGAACTTCGTACTCGACAAGCCTTTTCAACGCTATGCCTCAAACCATGAACGGCGCAACCCCTTCTCTCGAACCCTCAAGGGCGACTTCCGCACAGCCATCAACAAATCCTTATGGGCTGATGCCAGCACCTGTCCAGGTCGATACCTACGCCGATCGATTAATGGATGACTTGTTTGAGGATGTGGAAGACCTCTTATCGGGCAGCGTTCCCCCAGCTGAACCGTTAAGAGCGAAACCTCAACCTTCGATCGATTTTTCTCTGCAAACGGCTGCACCCCTCGCGGTTAAACCTGTGGCTCAACCCCAGTTACCGCAGTGGACTTTGCCTGCTGTTTCCGAATCCCCGATCGCATCGAAACCAGTCAAACCCAAAAGTTACCATTTTCAAAAGTTCCTGGCGATCGTATTTGGTCTTTCTGCACTGTCTGCCGCGTCTCTGTGGCTGATTCAGCGGGGAACCGTTCAAAGATTTTTTGCCCTTGCCGCAAAAGAACCGACCGCCATTGCGATCGCGCCCAAAGCCGCTCCGATTGATACGACTCCCCAGTTCGCTCAATATATGAAGCGATCGCTGGAAAACATCGATCGAAAAGCTGCCAGCAATCCGAAATCGACCACCGTTGCTTTAAATCGCAATTTGCCGACTATTCCGGTTATTGGCAATTCAAGACCGTCGAATCCTTCCGAAAGAACGCCAGTCGTGATCAATGTTCCGTCTGTTCCTGCTCCGAACCCCATTGCCACCGCAGTTAGCAAGAATCCGCAAGAACTGAATCAAGTTCTAACGCGCTTATCGTCTGTGCTGGAACGATTGTCGATTAATCCAGGATCGCGATCGCAATCCGTCGCTGCTCCTGCCCCGATCGCGATTCAGCCTGCTCAAGCAGTTTCTTCTGAACCTCAGCGGACTTTGAGAGGAATTGCGATCGCAAATGATCCGACTCAATCCGCAATTCTGTTTGAAATGAACGGAGTCACGCAGCGGTACTACATTGGAGAAAGC
>JADEXW010000319.1 GCA_015206935.1 Pseudanabaenaceae cyanobacterium LEGE 13415
CAATCCGATTCCATTGTTTCAGCGAAGAGTTTCGCAGCATGGCGACCCCTCCAGATTCTCTTGTCTCTAAATTATCCAACTGAAAGAGTCCTTGCTCACAGTTTCAACACAAACCTACACCTGTAAGGGATTTAGGGGGCGCAATCCGACCACAACGAAGCGCATTCGATCGTCTTTTAGAATCGCGTTGAAACAATCCTTTTCATAGAGACTGATCTTGCCTAGTCATACTGATCATCTTGTCATTTTCCTCAAGCTTTTGAAATCCATAAACCTCATCTAAAATCTCATACTCAAACTCATTAAAAATTAGTTTTAAGTTGCAATAACTACCCGTGTTGTTAATCTCGATCGAATCTGCTTGAATGACCGAAGTAGAACTTGGAGAAATTGAGTGCAAGCGGCTTCTTTTCCTAAGCTGAGGGTGAGTGTTCAAGACATCACCAAGGGATGCGATAGGTTCGATCAGAATTTGCAAGCTTGGGGACTAGGGCGTGTTTTAAAACCCTTCGCTTCGTTCAAGTCCGTCCCGGACTGAAAGTCGGGACTAACTGTGCGAAGTCAGTTGAAACTGACTGTAGCGGTTGGCTTTTAGTCCCCTTTAGGGGACTTCGTTTTGTTAGCCCCGAATTCATTCCGGGGCGGAAGAGCAACGAAGCGATGGGGTTTTAAAACACGCCCTAGGAATCAGTGGAATGTTCGTCATCGGGATTGCTCCACCCACAGTTGCTCAACTCGTTCCCGACAATAGTTTAGGTTCAGAATCCTCTATCGTCACGCCCAGAACCGTGAATGCGTTGCCTGCGGATGTGACCAAGCAAGCGTTCTTGCAGGAACAGCGTCTGGAAACGGAGGGAACATCACGTTTAATCTACAAGATCTGCTCATTCTGCGTCGCGATAGCCAAATCTCAACGATCGCAGGAACCGCCAAACTGGGGGGCAACGGGGGCAACATTTCGATCGATACAAACTTCATCGTGGCAGGACTGAACGAGAATAATGCCATTATTGCGAATGCCTTTGCTGGATCGGGTGGACAAACAACTCTAACGGCTCAAAGCATCTTCGGATTTGAAGTTCGCACCCGTCAAGATCTCCAACAGCGGCTAATCACTACTGATCCCGCAGCACTCGATCCGCTTGCCGGAAGATCCCCGTCAACCCTTGATGAGCGATAGTGTTTGGCTAGACAATCGATCTCCAAAACAAGCCGGACTTCCTCAATCTGTTGCCCCGAACCCTCCGAGCAGCGAAGCTATCGAGGAAGCGCAAGGCTGGATCAAGCAACCTGACGGTAGCATTCATCTCGTTGCGAACTATCCAAGCGGTATCCCACCAGCGGTTCATTCCCCGTGTGTAGTGCGATCGAAATAAAACTACCGCAACGGTTGTGTTGAGATCGCCTCTAGTCCCACACTCGGTTGCCTGAGAAAACTCGTCCAAGTTTCAGAGAGTGCTGAATTGGTAGGCTGCGATCGTTTGGCTTGTGCTAATACGGTGAGGGCATCATACCAAATCCCTCGATCGCTATAGTTCGCGGCTTGTTGCAGCACAGATTGTGAATTGGATGGTGCTGGAGATTGCTCCCGACGAATCCAAGCAGACACAGCAGGATCATTCGGGCTAGGTCGATTACCGCACACTAACACGATCGCCCACTGATAAGTTTTCCCCACTTCGAGAGGTGGCGAATCTTCAGCCGCTTGGATGCTAATGATGCCGGGTGTTCCGGTGATTGGTAAAAAGCGTTGGGAATGAAACTGATTGCCTTGCTTGATACTGAGAACAATTTGTTGAGCAGAAGTTTGCGGCACATACACCCAAAATGTGGGACGGGCTGACCAGGTTAAACCCCGACGATCGCTGGGAACCAGAGCAGTGAGAGAGGGTTTTCCGGTTGTTTTAGTGGTAGAAGAACTATCTTGGGGACATTGCTGATTGTCCCGCGAACCTGCACCCCTTGTTGTGCTGGGTGTACCGTCTTCTGGCGGTGGCTTAAATAAAATCACTGGATTGGGGGATTGAGCAATCTTCTGAGTTGTAGACTGCGAGAATCCGGGTTGAATTCCTGCAATCAAAACCGCGATCGCGAAGAACGATCCTGCTGTTTGTACACCCATGTTCTGTTCTCCTCTGAATAGAGCCTCTCGAAGAATTGACATACCTATAGCAATCCTAAGTCAGTCGTGAGATGCAGGGTTGATCGTGCCCCCTAACCCCCAAGCTTGGGGGGACAAGATTCTTAGCCCCCAGAATTGGGGGTTTGGGGGCGTTCCCGAATTTCACAACTCAAACCGGATTGCTATATCATCCTAGAATTGCATTGTTAGTCATGAAATCCACAAATCTCATGCAAATCCTCATATACAGCATGACTAATGCTCATTTAATTGTTGATCGATCGCGGTTTGATTTTCCTTCGTTTCCGATTGCTTTAGATATTCGATCGCAATTCGTCCAGCCGTCGGATAGTCTCGTCGAGCTTGCAACAGGAAAGCTAGCGTGTACTGAAATCGTAAGTGATCGAGTTTTTTGTTAGTAATCAGCCAGAGCGCGATCGCACTTCCCCAAAGTCCAAGGAGCGCAGGTGCAAGCGGCAACCACCAGCCTAATAAAAACGCTCCATAACATCCTCCCACCAGTCCACCACTTGCGAACACGACACCTAAAATCAAACGGGTTGGAGATTTAAACTGCCAACTGATCAAGGCTCCAATTCCTGCCCAGAGCAGCACCCACAGGCTTTTTAAGGGTTCAGACAGAGGGCGAATCAGAGGTCTTCCATCTAATGCAGCACTTAAAAGCTGACTCACAATGTTTGCATGTAAAACAACTCCGGGCATGGGTTGAGATGCCCCCGTTCCTCGATCGCTAAAAGGAGTTTGAAACACATCTTGTACACTTTCTGCGGTTGTTCCAATCAGCACTACGCGGTCACGAAGTGGAGCGTCTCCGCTCTTGCGCAAACTTTCTGATGGAACTTGACCTTTTAGAACTTGTTGCAAAGACAATGTTGTAAAGTTGGCTTGTGTTCCTCGATAGTTCAGAAGGATTTGATATCCTCCCGTTTCTGCATTGACATAACCGCCATCGTTATGTTTGAGTCGATCGAAGATTGCTTTACCAAGTCGTAAGCGTTGCCCCTCTGAATCTAATGGCTCAGGTGTGATGTTGTTAGAGGCTAAATAGTGTTGTGCGAGTTGGGTAGCTAAACTGTAGTGAAACTCATTGTCCGAAAAGATCGATAACAAGGCTCGGCGCACCGTTCCATCACTATCCTCTACTTGATCGGAAAAGCCAACCTGCTGTAATTTCTGCAATGTTGGCGGTGCTGCGACTCGTCGCCCGACGACTTTTTCGATGCCAAATAAATTCGGTGTCGATTGAAAGATTTTTGTAAGCGCTTGATGTCCCGGCTCGACAGGCAAATCTCGATAGTTATCTAGTCCGATCGTGCGGGGGTTCTGTGCTTTGATCGCGTTGATGGTTTGAGCTAAGACGCGATCGGGAATCGGATAGCCAAATTGCTTTAAATCTGACTCTTCGATCGCCACGATCACAATTCGTGGATCACTCGGTTCGACAGGTCTCCACTGAAAAAACTGATCCAATAGATTCAATTCCCAACTTTGCAAAAATCCTAAGACTCGGAGGAGCAGAACAGGAAGTGTCATCCCGATCGCGACTTTTGGAATCCAGCGAGCGCGAATTCGACGCTTTGGAATCTCCTGATTCGCTTTCTGTCTTCCTTGTGCTAACAAATGATTTGCTTGTTCGATCGCTTCTAGTGCAAGTTGGGCTTCTCGTTTTGCAAGCTCCTGACTTGCCCCTAAAAATTGATAGTCCTGATCGCTCAGACTCTTTCCTAATGCCCAAGCCAGCGCATCTTGCAAAGATTGACCGCGTAATAAGCAAGCACTATCTTGTTTTCCACTCGCAACCCAGGCAGCACAGAGCGGCGCATAAGGGCGAAGATAAGTTAATTGTTGGCGTACCCAATCTGAATGAAAAATGGCTCGATAGATCGGATTTTTCACAACGAGTTGCCCCCGTTGATTGGACACGATCCCAGATAATAAAAGCTCAATTTGCTCATCGCTTCCCTGAAAGGAAACGGCAGAATTTAACACTTGCTGATACAGTCCGAGTCGCTTGATTGATCGCTCCGGATTACTCAAAACACGATCGCGAATGGTTCGTAAATGTTCGGGTTCATCCTGAAACTCCCAAGATTGAAGGATCGACTTCTGCACAATTTCCGCGATGTGGGTTCGATCGTCTAAGGTCGATCGAGAGTGTTCTACAACTAATCGACACAATTTTTGCGTTAGAAAAGGCTGTCCCCCCGTCCAAGTCAAAATCTCTTTAAGTGCCAATTGAGGATCATGAACTGCACCCACTAAGCCTTGTGCTAGGGGTTGCGCTTCAGATAACTGAAAACCATCAAGCGCGATCGCGTGACCAATATTAAACGGCGTTCGCTGAGAGTCAGTCATTAAATCTGAAGGTCTTGCCACTCCCAACAAAGCAAATGTCAGCCGTTGATACTGTGGATGAAGACTGCGACGGTTATAGCAAGCCCGAATCAGAGCAAAGAAATCTTGAATGGGAAATCCTAAACTACAAACACTATCTACCTCATCGAGAAAAATCACTAGATTCGGATGCGATCGATTCGGAGTCGTAACTTCAACGAGCAATACTGTTTCAATCCATTGTGCGAATCGTTGCACTGGAGAAAGATCTTGCCGTTCCTGCCACCAGGTCTTCAAATTGACTGACTGTACTAGATCAAATGCTTGCCACAGTTCGACCGCCAAACCTTTGTACCATTGCTCTAAGGTCACGTTCTGACTTCCGATACGGGAAAGGTCGATCGCAGCACAGGCAACCCCCTGATCTTGGAGTTGATGAAAGACACGCACCATCAAGCTAGATTTACCCATTTGTCGAGCATTAAAGAGGTAACAAAACTCACCCTGACTCAAGGCATGATAGAGGTCGATGTCCGCCTGTCGTTTCACATAGTTCGCATCATTCCAACGCAGGCTACCCCCAACTTGATAGTGATTCATATTACACAGCTATCTCCTCTCCACGGCTTTGGAATCCCGTTTCCCCATTGAATACCTTATGCTTAATAGTTAAATCTAGAAATCTCATAAAAAACCTCATGAAAAATCTCATTAGTTGCATTCTAGTGTGATGTGATTGCGAAGTTTAGGGGAGACAAGTCGTTGTCATGACTGGTTCAAGACAGTCAACATTCATCCACGGATTAGGAACGGTTGTTTATGGAGCTTGATGTTCTTTGTGGGACTCTCAATCGCGAGTTAATTTCTCGCCAAACTCGCCCACTCAATTCCACAGAAACACTGCTTTTACGCGGAATTTGGCAGTATCAGACCTATACCCAGATTGCCGACGAAATTGGGTATAGTCCTGGATATTTAACCAATGTGGTCGCGCCAGAATTGCTACATCGGCTTTCTCAATTGGCAGGGCAACGGATCACAAAGAAAAACTGTCGAATCATTTTGGAATCTTTCGTGGCTCAGTCCACTTCAGAACCTCGATCGACGAAACCCACTCCGTCTCCAGAGGCTGCTCCTTCCTTTCCCAATGGTGCGATCGCGGTCAATTCTCCGTTCTATATCGCCCGTCCGCCGATTGAAACTCAAGTCTTTGAAGAACTGCAAAAGCCCGGCGCACTGGTACGAGTAAAAGCCCCGAAAGAAATGGGGAAAACATCTTTACTCTTGCAAGTCCTACATCAGCTTGACCAAACGAAATATCACACGGTTTACCTTTGTTTAGAACAAATCGATCGAGCCATTTGCGATGACCTAAATCGGTTTCTACGCTGGCTCTGTGTCAGTGTGTCTCGACAGTTACAGTTAGAACCTAAACTCGATGAGTACTGGGATGATGATATTGGCAGCAAGGTAAGCTGTACGCTTTACTTTCGCAGCTATCTCCTATCACAACTCAATGCCCCGATCGTGTTGGCTTTGGATGAAGTTAATCGCATTTTCGAGCATCCGACTGTGGCTCAAGATGTCTTACCATTATTGCGCTCTTGGTATGAAGAAGCAAAACGGCTCCCGATTTGGCAGAATTTCCGTTTGCTCATCGCTCATTCAACCGAAGTATATGTGCCGCTTCAACTGAATCAATCTCCCTTTAATGTTGGGTTTGCGGCTCAATTAAAGTGCTTTAGTCTGGAGCAAGTTCAGCAACTTGCTCACCGTTATGGTCTCGATTGGGAAAATCACGATGCCGCCGATCAACTG
>JADEXW010001045.1 GCA_015206935.1 Pseudanabaenaceae cyanobacterium LEGE 13415
GAACTTCGTAGCGCTCTTTTAACCCGCGCAAAATCGAAATCGTATCTTCGACGCTCGGCTGATCGATCACGACTTGCTGGAATCGTCGCTCTAGGGCTGCATCTTTTTCGATGTACTTGCGATATTCATCTAAAGTTGTCGCACCGATACAGCGCAATTCTCCCCGCGCTAACATCGGTTTCAGAAGGTTTCCGGCATCCATATTGCCTTGTCCACCTGCACCCGCTCCTACAACCGTATGAAGCTCATCGATGAAAAGAACGATCTGCCCATCGGAATCAATCACTTCTTTTAAAACGGCTCTCAAGCGATCCTCGAATTCACCTCGATATTTTGCGCCTGCAATCAGCGATCCCATATCGAGCGAGATCAATTTGCGGTTCTTAAGCGATTCAGGAACATCTCCGTTTACGATTCGTTGTGCGAGACCTTCCGCGATCGCAGTTTTTCCGACTCCCGGTTCGCCAATCAAAACCGGATTGTTTTTAGTCCGTCTGGATAAAACCTGAACAACTCGACGAATTTCGCCATCGCGTCCGATTACTGGATCGATTTTGCCTGCTTTGGCGCGTTCAGTCAGATCTAAGCCGAATTTTTCCAGCGCAGAATAGCGCGATTCGGGAGCTTGATCTGTCACTTTCTGACTCCCACGAATATCGCGAATCGCCGTGTCTAATCGGGCAGTATCGACATTGAAACTGCGGAAAAGCTTTAATCCGAGGCGGGGATCATTCGCAAACGCTTGGATTAGATGTTCGATCGAAATAAAATCGTCCTGCATCGAAGCTCGCGCTGCTTCGGCTCGATCGAGCATCGTATCGAGATACCGCCCTAAATAAAGCTGTTCGGTACTACCGACTTTGGGCTGACGGCGGGTAAAGTCGTCTACCTGTTGGAAAAGTCGATTCGGCTCGATCCCGGCTTTGCTCAGAATTTTTCCTGCCAAGCCCTCTTCTTGCTCTAATAAGCTAATGATAAGATGTTCGACTTCTAAATTCTGGTGTCGATAGCGCCGAACGACATCTTGTGCCTGTACGATCGCTTCCCAGGCTTTATCTGTAAATTTGCTGGGG
>JADEXW010000320.1 GCA_015206935.1 Pseudanabaenaceae cyanobacterium LEGE 13415
TCGCAACACAATGTACGATCCAGTAGGCAAACGCCATCGAAAACAGAACCTCATCGGCAATCTCCGAATCTTCAGTTTTTGTGTGTTTCTGATGAATCAAGACATAGAGTCCGAAAACACTTGCAAAAAAGGAAGCCAGATTTAAATAATCGCGCCAGTTTGAATGAGCCATGATGCGGGTATAAGACAGCTTTAAGTCCGAAATCAGTCTAAAGGATGAAACGCGCCGATCTCCAGAAAGTCTTACAAACAGCAATATTTGACCGAAGTTTTTAACAAAACTACAGATAGAAATCAGCCGATTTTTTGCATGAATTTGCCTCTTGTTTACCACCCGAATTACGTTGCACCCTTGCCGCCGGATCATCGCTTTCCAATGGAGAAATTTAAGAAACTTTACGAGCTATTACTCAGCGATCGCATTGCCGATAGCAGTCAATTTCATAGTCCCGATCGACCTTCACAATCCTGGATCGAACTCGTCCACACATCCGATTATGTGAATGCGTATTGCTCTGGAATGCTCGACCCGAAAGCCCAACGTCGCATCGGTTTACCGTGGAGTCCGGATCTTGTGAATCGAACTTGTACTGCCGTTGGTGGCACGATTCTCACGGCTCAACTTGCTTTGAAATCCGGTTTAGCTTGCAATACCGCAGGTGGAACCCATCATGCGTTTCCGAGTTATGGATCAGGTTTTTGTATCTTTAATGATTTAGCGATCGCGTCTCGTGTTCTTCAACAATTAGGATTAGTTAAAAGAATTCTCATTGTCGATTTGGATGTGCATCAAGGGGATGGCACTGCGCTAATTTTTCAATCTGATCCAAGTGTTTTTACCTTCTCAATGCACTGTGAAGTAAATTTCCCTGGAACAAAACAACAAAGTGATTTAGATGTTCCTTTACCTGAAGGCATGGAAGACGATGAATACTTGCAAACTTTGGCGCAATATCTTCCTGATTTACTGTCTGAAATTAAGCCAGATTTAGTTCTATATGATGCGGGAGTTGATCCACATTTAGGCGATCGATTAGGCAAACTCGCGCTCACAGATTCGGGACTGTATCGGCGTGAGATGCAAGTATTAACAACCTGCGTATCGCAGGGCTATCCGGTTGCTTGTGTGATTGGTGGGGGATATGCGGAAGATATGAATGCGCTGGTTTATCGACACTCGATCGTGCATCGGGCAGCGAGTGAAGTGTTTCAGCAATATCGACTCTAAATTGGCATGAATTCGATAAGTCTTTCTACTCCGATTGAATCTCGCCCGTGACTGAAAGTCCGGGCTAATGGTGCGAAGCCCACTAAAGGGGGCTGAAGATGAATTAATTCGAGGGTCTTAGTCCTGGAGGGACTTCGCACTATTAGCCCCGAATTCTATTCCGGGGCGAGTGAACAACGGAGCGCAGAGCTTCATCTAACTGATATGAATTAACCGAGTTCCGCGCTTGATCTAGACGTAACCAAACATTCGTATCCACCAGAATATTCATTGTCAGATACCAACCCCGGTTAATTCAACTAACAACGGCAGGAGATTCAAACTTATATCCAACTCCTCGAACCGTTTGAATCAGTGCAGGCTGACTCGTATCAATCTCGATCTTCTTGCGAATCTGCCCAATGTGAACATCAACCACCCGTTGATCACCCACATATTCGTAATCCCAAACCTCCTGAATCAGTTCAGCCCGTCGCCAAACTCGACCCGGATGCGCCGCTAAAAAGTGCAGTAAATCGAACTCTAAAGCAGTCAACGGCACAATCTCATCATTCAGCTTGACTTCACGCCGTACCGGATCGATCATCAATCCACCAAACGCGAGACATTGCTGTTCTGCGGTTGTCACGATTCGTTGACGTTTCAGAATCGCGCCAACTCGTCCGCCCAGTTCCACCAAGCTAAACGGCTTCGTAATATAGTCATCCGCGCCTTGAGCAAAACCCCGAACCTTATCCGCCTCATCAGTGCGGCTCGTCAACATCAAAACGAAAACATTCGTGCGGCTCTGCATCTCCTGACACAGAGAATAGCCATTTGCGTCCGGCAAGTTCACATCTAAGATCACCAAATCCGGGTTGAACTGCTCAAACACCTGCATCGCGGATTTGCCATCTTCCGCCGATTCCATCTGGTAACTTTGCTTAGTAAGGAAGCGATGAACGAGATTCCGGATTGCTGGATCGTCATCTACGACGAGTATCTTGGCTGGAGCCATGACCATAACCTTGCGCTTAAAGTAAATTGAGAAGACGTGCCAATGGGAAAAACCCCTATTTCTGTCTTACAAAGCAGAAACTTGTCATCAGCATTAGTATGCCTCAGCTTTTGAATAGAATATCCTGGTTTGATAAAGTTTCCGCAAATTTACGGTCGAATCTGAACTGAAAGTGGGATTTGAGATCTGCGCCCACGGAGATCGCGTTTGAGAAGTTCGATCGAGAAAACGATCTCAAGTCGGGGGCACATCGTCTACACTCTAGTTGTAATCCCCCCCGCAGCTAGGTTACTCTTGGTAGAGAAGGTGGAGTCACAAGCCCATGAGCGCACAAAGCCCGTATGAAAAGTTAGGCGTTTCCGAAGGTGCAACGTTTGAAGAGATTCAGACAGCGCGAACTCGGCTAATCGAAGAATTGGCAGGCGACCAGCGAAAAATTTCGGAAGTCGAGGCAGCATACGATTCTGTCTTGATGGATCGATTGCGCTTACGGCAAGAAGGAAAAATTAAAGTGCCCGATCGTATTCGTTTTCCTGAAAAGTTGGTGCAAGCCACGCCTGCGGAAACTCCCGCACCGACGACGAAATCGAATCAATGGCTGAAGAATTTGATCGATCAGCCAAGCGCCCAAGATATTGCCTTTCCAGCGGTGGGACTGGCAGGATTAGGGGCATTGGTCTATTTCTCCCCGACTGATCAAGTGCTGCAAGTTGCGATGGCGCTGGCAACCGGGACAACGCTGTATTTTCTCTACCGTAAAGAGCGAAAACTGGGTCGATCGATTCTGTTGGGAGTGGCGGGCTTACTCTTGGGATTTGCGATCGGCGGTGCAGCTTATACGTTCTTGTTGCCTTCGTTATCGATGCTGCCCTCGAATGAAGTTTTTATCAGTTTGGTGACTTTTCTGGTTTTATGGTTGGTCAGTAGCTTTACCAAATAATTTCTAATGGCGGCTGAACAATTTCAGAAGAGCGATTTTAACTGGCAACTTCAACAATTTTTTCGACAGGTGGGCGAGTGGATTGAGTTAAACTTTCCACGATTTCAGCCGCCGAATGTTCCTGATGCACCGAATTGGTCGTTTCCGTCTTGGTGGCTGGAAGCAGGATTTTGGACGAGCATTGGATTGTTTGGGCTGTGGTTGGGCTTTCAAATTTATCTAGCAGTACGATCGTATCTAACGCGAAATCAGGCGCAGATGTCGAAGTTATTCGATCGACGTTCTACACCCGAAAAAGAATTGACGATCGCGCAGTGGGTAAAATCCGCTCAGGAATTTCAACAGCAGGGAAATTACCGAGAAGCTTCTCGATCGCTCTACATGGCGATGCTTCAACGGCTGAATGAAACGAAATTGATTCCAGGCGATCAGAGCCGTACCGATCGAGAGTATTCGCACTTAGTTCAGTTGCTGCCTCAATCCGAATCGTATCAAATGCTACTTGAGACTCATGAACTGTTGTATTTCAGCAATGCGCCGATTTCGGCTGAAATGTTCGATCGAGTTCAAAGCGCGTATGGCAACATTGAACGGGCAACCCTCGATTCGGTCAGAATGGCGTAATGAAAAAACTCGATCGACGTTTGGTATTTGGTGTGATTGCACTCGCTGTGATCATCGCTTTAACACTGTTTATTGCGCCTAGAAGTAACCGAATTACCAGCGGCTCTACGTTCAGTCGTTCTCCAGACGGTTACGGGGCTTGGTATGCTTATATGCAGCGACAAGGAACATCGATCGAGCGCTGGCGCAAACCTACGACGGATCAGATTCCCGGCACAGGTAACACGATGGTTCAAGTTGATCCGTCCGATGCTGGATATGTTGAGTTGAAATGGGTCGAGCGGGGTAATACTTGGATCATCTTGGGTAGACCAAATTTACCTGCAACTCAAGCGGGATTTTCGACACAACATGAAAGCGATCGAGGTTTAGTCAAGATCGAAACTTCCAGACGGCTCAGAAGTGACAAAGGACTTAAACGACGATTGGGCGATCGCTTTGGATCGATCGTCTGGGAAGAACGCAAAGGTAAAGGACGAATCATCTACGCTGCAACTCCATTTCTTGCTGCTAATGCCTACCAAGATGAGCCAGGAAACTTCGCATTTTTGGCACAGTTAGCCGCTGGGAAGAAGATTTGGATCGATGAATACTTGCATGGCTATCGAGATGAAACGGCGCAAGAAGAAAGCACTCAAACTTGGGTCGATTATTTGCTCCGAACCCCTTTAGCGATCGTGCTGCTACAAGCGATCGTGCTTTTAATCGTTCTAATCTGGGCAAAAAATCGACGATTTGGACAACCGAAACCGCTCCTCACTCCGCGTGCGAATGATAGTGAAGCGTATACGCAAGCCTTGGCGGGAGTGTTGTACAAAGCGGGGCGGAGTGAGTTTGTGATTGATGCGCTCGGGCGAGAGGAACAATTGCAGATTCAGCGATCGTTGGGAATTGGGGGAGGATTAGTCGATCGAGATGCGTTGATCAATGCGTGGGTGCAGCAAACCGGAAGACCTGCCGCAGAACTGGCGCAACTTTTTCCAGAGAAACAGCGATTGAGTGAGCAAGAGTTGATCAAGTGGTTGGCTCAAGTGAAAGAGATCAAGCAGCATCTTCCGACTTAAATGTTTAATTTATTGCTAGTCTGCTTAATTTAGTTCTGTTGTCATTTTATTCTGTTGCTGCTTAACATCAAGTCAGAATAATTAACCCGACAAGATTTAAGGAGTGCTTATGGTTCAAATTGATCGATCCAACACTGCGATCGTCGGCTTAGATTTATATACCGTTGCAGAGCGTCATCAAACAGGATTGAAGGATTAGCAAGAAATGCGTTTCACTTGTACCAGGTTGTATATGTAGAGACAGCAGGCTAATACTGCTCAAACGTAGACAATACTAAGTTTGAACTAGATCTATGTCAGCGCAGCAGTTTCGAGACGATAAAGAGAAGCACAAAGTCGATCAACCACAAGTACGAGCGACTTTTTGTTGTGATTAACAATTAATACCTGCGACCTGATGCAGCGATTCCTTGTCCAGTTTCAGCGTCAAAGAAATGCAGAGTGTGGACTAGCACACCATTTTCGCGCTTGTACCGAGTCAACGTCACCTCATAAACAAGGCGATCCGGTGAAATTGCCTTGGCAGGAAGCTTCTCACTGAAATATAAATCCTGCCATCTCTCAGCATCTCTCAGCGCTTCCTTCCACTCAATTAATCTCACACCTGTCCTTTTTGATTGGTCGCTAGGATATACGCCTAAACCTTCATCACTCACTAACTTAATTTCAGAGTAATTGTTTGCTGGAAGAATCAATTCAGCGATTGATGGCAGTGTTGCAATCATCAAGCCAGCTAAGGCGATTAAAACTGAGTGAAAGTAACGCATATTTTTTATTTGCTAGTTGCGCTAGGAACAAAATCGTTTGGAGCTGCGCTAACCTTGACGTACAAAAGCTCACCTGTCTCAGCATCGACCGCTCGTGTCACTGTTGCGTTTTTGTAAACATCACCTGGTCGCCCAGCTTCAAAAGATTCATGTTCAGTCTCCACCTCCCAAAGCTGACGATCCGGATCAATAATCTCAACTTGCGTACCAGAGGATAGATTGCGTTCTTTGAATTTCTTCCAGTCACCCAGTTCAGCCTTTTTAAGCTTGTCTTTTCCTCGCAACCTACCGATCGCGCGTTCTTTCTGAATCAGTTGTCCAGGAGGAATGTGCTTGTTTCCCTTTCGGAAGAATTCTTTATCTGGATTTTGCTTGTTAATGCCGTAATTGCTTATCGCACCAGTCGGAAGAAACAAATCTTCTTGTCCATTTCAAGAGTCATAGACGCACTGTTGTTAAGCAGATTGAACCGACGCAAAATATAAACGTTATTGTAAGGCGCTGCATTGTTTGAAGCGAATTTAACAACAGCTATGGGCAATCTAGCTCAGATTATTATTTGTTGGAAAGCAACGTTGTGAGCATTTAAAGTAAGTTAAGCGAGATGCTATTGAGAGTAGCGATCGACGAAGCTTTAAAACACACTTTGGGATTGTAGCGATCGCATT
>JADEXW010000321.1 GCA_015206935.1 Pseudanabaenaceae cyanobacterium LEGE 13415
TTGCAGTAGGAAAACGATATCGGAAGCACGCACAAAGGCTAGCTCAAGATATTCAAACTCATCTACCTTCGACACCATTTCTTATCTTAACGGATCAACCAGAAGAGTTTCGTGAGTTTCCGCATGTTTTAGCTTTTAAACATGAGCTTCAGAGTGTAAAAGGCTATCATGATAAACGATTTGTGCTAGAGAAATCGCTCTCAATGTTTGAAAGCTGTTTGTTTCTAGATTCAGATGTTCGGATTCTCGGTGGAATAGAACAAGCTTTCAATTGGCAACCTGGAATTACAGCACGAGCAGGAACATCGCTTGTAAATCATCTAAAAATTGTAAAAAATCAGAAGGAAGTTTCTGTAATCAAAGCTGCCGCAAAAAAACTCGAAATCGATCTGGAAAACGTGCAATGGCTGCACGAATTCATGTTTGCGATGAAGCGGCAAAATGGACTTGAAGCAGAATTTTTTCAGCTTTGGCAAACGATTTCCTACTTTTTTGAAATGCAGGGAATTTATCACGGTGAATGCTATGCAATGGGACTTGCTGCGGCTCGAATTGGATTAACGATCGATTATTTTCGAGAAGACAAATTCCCCTTTTTCAAAGACAACATTGAGCGCGTCAGAATCAAAAACGGACAATCCAACCGTGAAGAGAAACAGGTTTATTTCGACATGCACAAAGCGATCGAATATCCCAAACGTTCTCTCGTGAAGAAAGTCATGAATAAGCTAACTCAGCAAATCATTTTCTATTATCGATTGCTGAGATTGAGACTATTTGCCAGCAAAGATCCGAGCTTTTCACGTCTCTTTGGATGAATTCAGCGTGAATGTTGTCTCGATCGCGGGATAACTAGAGGCAGTTCTTTATCAGAAATTCGTAATGTCCTGCGCGTTTCTACTGGTCGTTTCCCCCAACCGTTCCGTATGTCCCCTAATCGATTGTTGCTTCAATTTGCCCTGCGTCGTCCCGTTTGGATTGGATTGACGATCGCACTTGGATTTTCTGGCGCATTGTTCAATGGTGTCAGTACGATGCTCATTATCCCGGTGGTGCTGGGACTATTGGGTGAAGAAGTCAACCTCAAAGGAGCGCCCCCGATTCTACAGCGAGTGTTCTCAGGATTAGCGCAGTCGGGTGGAGAATCGCAGTTTCTGTGGATGATGGGAGCGATTCTACTGGCGATTTTGCTCAAGAATGTGACCAGTTACGCGAGTACTTTGGCATCGGGGCATCTTTCACGATCGCTAATTAGTGACATTCGCAAAGAAGGCTTACAGCTATTGCTTGAGGTCGATTTAGACTTCTATATCAAAACCAAAGTTGGGGATCTGATCAATCGATTAGGAGGTGAGATTGGAGCAGCAGCAAGTGCAATCCGAACATTGGTGCAAATGCTCTCTACAATCATCACTATTTTTGTGTTTCTGGTGATTTTGCTGTCGATCTCTTGGCAGTTAACACTAATTTCTACATTTCTTTTAGCACTGGTTTCGCTTTCTAATGGGTTCTTTGTGAAACGAGCAAAGCGCTTTGGACAGAATCTATCCGATCAGTCGCGCGATTACTCGGTTGCTGTGTTGGAAATGCTATCGGGCATTCGATTGGTCAAAGCAACCGGAAACGAACCTCACGAGTATGAGAAAGTTCAGCAGTTAATTCAGGAGCGGGAGAAGGCTGAATTCAGGTCTCAAGCTAATTTTGCGCTGATTGCTCCCTCGAATGAGATGGCAGGTTTAACGGTTGTTGTAGCAATCTTGTTGCTTGGTAGAATCTTTTTTAGAGACCAACTAGAATCGCTCTCAGCAGTGTTGCTAACTTATCTGTTGGTGTTATTCCGAATGTTGCCATTCGTAGGGCAATTGAACAATTCGCGGAGTACTTTTGCAAATCTAGCTCCCAGTGTTTCAGTCGTGCATGACTTTTTGCAGCGGGAAGGAAAACCGTTTATGTCAAAAGGTCATGTTCCGTTTACTGGAATGACTGAGGGGATTCGGTTTGAGCAACTAGCATTTACTTATCCAGAACACGATCGACAAGTTCTAAACCAAGTTGATCTCTGGCTACCAAAAGGAACTACGCTTGCATTAGTGGGATCATCGGGAGCAGGAAAATCGACCTTAGCAGATTTGCTACCTCGCTTTTATGATCCGAGTGCGGGACGGATTTTAATTGACGATCGAGATTTGAAAGACTTTGAAATTTGCTCTCTTCGTCAAGCAATGGGCATTGTTAGTCAAGATACGTTTTTGTTTAATGATTCAGTGCGGAACAATCTTGCTTATGCTCGCAAAGATGCAACTGATGATCAAATTATTGAAGCTGCAAAACGGGCGAATGCTTACGAATTCATTGTGAAACTTCCTCAAGGATTTGATACTTTGATTGGCGATCGAGGAGTTATGTTATCCGGTGGACAGCGACAGAGACTAGCGATCGCAAGAGCATTGTTACGTGACCCAGAAATTTTGATTTTGGATGAAGCCACATCAGCACTGGATACCGTTTCAGAGAGATTAGTGCAAACTGCGATCGATCAATTGAGCCGCGATCGTACAACATTAGTGATTGCTCACCGATTGTCCACTGTGCAAAAAGCAGATCAGATAGCAGTGTTAGACAAAGGGCGAGTGGTAGAAGTTGGAACACACACCGAACTATTAAAACAAGGTGGATTGTATGCCCAACTTTATGCGATGCAATTTTCGGAAGAACCTCAGACTGTTTAGGGAGCGATCAAGATGCAAAAGAAAGTCGTTGGCATGGTGAGTAGCTATGTCGGGTTAAAACCTAGCCCGATCGATTGGCTCTGGCAACAATCTCCGTATCCATTTGGACATTGGGGCAACATTCAGCTAGAAGCTTCTGCACCAAATCCAGATTTCTTATTGTTATATCAGTTCGATTTCCCGCGCCCGAAGAAGCATAAATCATTCATCGCGAATGTTCGCGAACAGTTACGTCCGACTCCTTTACCAGATGTGACTCCAGAGTTCAAAGGTGTGCCGAGAGAGCGGATGATTTATCTATTACGGGAACCGCCGCTGGATGAGATTCTCTACATTACGAAAGCAAACTACGAAAAGGCAAGTCAATACTGCGCCTACGTTTCGGGGCCTGATGACTACGCACCTGTACCAGATTATATGCCTGCAATTTGGTACTTAGGGAATTCATTCCGTGAGTTGAATGAAATGCCGCCCCCTGAGAAGGCTCGCAAGTGTAGCTGGATCACTTCAGGGATTAGTAGAACTGAGAATCATTTGAAGCGATTAGCATTCCTCAAGCTACTACAAGAGAATGAACTGGAATTTGATTTGTATGGTCGCGATTTACCAGATTGGGCAGTCACGACCGGGCGAATTGGTGGAAAGTGGTACGGCATGGCTCCTTACTACTACAACTTATCGATCGAGAACTATGCCGAGAATGATTGGTATGCAACCGAAAAGCTTTGGGATGCTCTACTCGCTTGGTGTTTACCAATTTACTATGGTGGATCTGCCGCAGATAAATTACTGCCTCCGGGAAGCTTTTTACGACTTCCGAGCATGGATGAAAAAGGCTTGAAATACATCGAGGAAGTAATTGCAACTCCGGATGCTTGGTATGAAGCGAGAAACGCGATCGCAGAAGCTCGCCAAGTGATTTTGCACAAGCTCAATTTGATGAACTGGCTTTCTGAATATGTGGAGCGGGTGTCGTAGCGATGGATGGCATTTGTACTTTGGCAAACGATCGAGTGTTTGATCAATTAGTAGCTCTGCTGAATAGCATTGAAGCGAATGTGAGTCCGGACATTCCGGTTTGCATCTATCCGTTTGATGACAAGCTCGATCGTATTCGGGAAGAAATTCGCGATCGACCCAATGTGATGATTTACGATGACCAAGATTCGATTCGTGCTTGGGATGAGTTCATGCAACGAATTGCACCTGAGCGACTCGATCAGAAAATGCGGCTCTATGGCGCACATCGGCGGTTTTGCGCGTTTGATGCACCCTTCGATCGATTCATTTACATGGATGCGGATACTTTGGCGATGAGTTCAATGGATCACATCTTTGAACAATTGAACGATCATGATTGGGTGGTTTATGACTTCCAATTTCTTGATCCTAGCAAAATCTATAATCTTGATTCTCCGAATCTCTATGAAGTGTTTCCGAAAGAGCGGATTGATAAAGAAATCTTTTGCTCAGGATTCTTTGCAGGGAAACGCGGATTGTTCAATCCAGAGCAATTTATTGAGCAGTTACTAGCAGGCGATCGAGAAATTCTTTACGGTGGTGCAGGGGAACAACCTGTGATCAATTACATGGTGATGAAATCGGGCATCAAATCGTGTAATTTAGCGCATCTTCTACCCTTTGGACAATCCACGGGATGTTCGATTACGAGCAAGCACTTTGAAGAGAAAGACCATGTTTTATACGATCGAGGACTTCGCCTAACCTACTTACACTATATCGGAGTCAAACCTCAACGGATGGAACAGGTTTGTAACGGCATCAATGGTACTTTTCCGTATCGAGATGTGTTTCTGCACTATCGATTTTTACATGAGCCAAACAAGCAACCTGTTTTGCAAGAAGTACCAAAGCCGAATTTAGTTCAGAAAGTTCTACAAAAATTGAAACTAGCATGAAACGCGGAATTTATATTGTTGCTAACGACAAAGTAACCGAGAGTGCGATCGCGCTTCTCAATAGCATCCGATTGTATGATCCAGACATTGCAATCTATCTGATTCCGTTCAATGACGAGCATCAGACAGTTCTTTCAACATTGAATCGGCTACACAATGTACAACTATTTCCAGACTTAGAACTATTAGAGCGTTTAACTGAGCGGGTTGGAGAGATCTTCGATCGAGATTTTCTCAAGCTTCCTAACAAGATGCGAAAGTTAGCAGTTTGGTTTGGTGTACTCGATGAATTCCTCTACATTGATACCGACATTGTTGTATTTGACAAAATTTCAGACACATTAAACCATCTATCGAATTGTGATTTCTTCTGCTGTGACTATCACTATTCGAGCGAAGGTTTGAGAAACATCTTTTCGCCTGTTGTGAAGAATACAATCTTTAGCGATGAACAGCTACAAGATGTGTTCAATAGTGGATTTTGGGGATCGCGCAAAGGAGTGATTACAGAAGACCAATTATATGAAGTACTAAAAGATTGCGCTCAACATCGTGAGTACTTCGACTTTACTCAAGGCGTGACCGATCAGCCGATTTTGAACTATCTAATTTTGAAGTGCTTTGATCAGCGAATGAACTTAGTAAAGCCACCGGAGAATGCACCAGGTAGTTGGGCAGGTTCCAAGCATTTCGAGAATCGACAGTATGTTTTATACGATCGAGGTCAAAAGCTAAAGTATCTCCACTGGGCGGGGATTTCGATTCGTCCGGGTGCGCCGTATTGGGACTTGTGGGAACACTACCGATGTTTACATGAACCCAGTTCTGCATTCTGGCGTAAGCTCTCAAGACTCGTGCCGTTCAAAGCTTAGAAGGATGTGAATAGCTTGAGTGTTAAATTTTTAGAGTGCCCCCTAAATCCCCCATTCTGGGGGACTTTGAGCAAGAAAAATTTCTCCAATTCTAAAGCGCTTTCTATCTTCAAAGTCCCCCAAATCTGGGGGATTTAGGGGGCTTTAGCCGATTGCAACAAAGCAAACAATTTCCTCGAATTAACCAGGAGATCGAACAATGACTGATGGAATTTATACCTTTGCGAATGATGTTGTATTCGATCAGCTTGTCGCATTGTTGAACAGCATCGAAGTCAATGCAGGACGAGACATTCCGGTTTGTATCATTCCATTCAATGATCAAATCGAGAAAATTCAAGCTGAGATTGCAAAGCGTCCGAATGTAACACTGTTCGATCGACCAAAATCGATCGCATTTTGGGAAGATTTCGCCACTCAAGCTTGGTTATCTCATCCAACGGCTCAAAGAGTGTGGAAAGAACAAGGTAGACCTGCGATGCGACGGGCAGAATTCCATCGAAAGTTCTGTTGTTTTGATGGAATGTTCGATCGATTCATTTACATTGATGCCGATACCTTGTTGATGAGCGCGATCAATCCAGTCTTTGAAAAGCTCGAACACTATGACTGGGTAGCAAATGACTTTCAATATCTATCCGATACAAGCTTGATTTTTAACACTGATTCAAAAGAACTATTAGAGCGATATAGCTTAGAAGAACTCAAAGCAAACATCTTTTGTTCTGGCTTCTTTGCCTCCAAGAAGAGCGTTTACAGTCAAGAGC
>JADEXW010000322.1 GCA_015206935.1 Pseudanabaenaceae cyanobacterium LEGE 13415
GTATCGATCGATTCAGTAATCGGGGATCAGCCTATCGATAGAAGTGTAAGAGACTTGACTAAATACATAGTTATGTAAAGCGTTCCAACCGATTTCCATCTTGACTCTAATCAGAAGTTAAGCGAAACTGACAGTTAACCAGAAAACACTTCTATTAGCTGCGAAGTTCTGTAACGTTTTAAAGTGAAATAGCTAGATTCTTAAAAATAGGTAGATTTCGATTCTTTCAGTCGAGGTTTATCTCTAAGCGAATTGCTGTTTTGCAAGATAACTATTACCTTGGGCAAAGCGAATGGAGACGTTAGAGTTCATCATCTATCCAGACGGTCGAGTGCAAGAAAAAGTGACTGGAATTGTAGGGAAATCCTGCGAGGAAGTGACTGCCGCGATCGAGGCTCAACTGGGTCGAGTTATCGCTCAGGAGCATACCTCTGAATACTTTGCCCAAACCGTCGAACAGTCTGAGACGGTAAAAACCCAAGCGACGTATAGCGATTGGTAAGTTTGTTCACACCCCTTACATTCGATTCGTAACTATTCGCCATGTCACACTTTAGCCAAATCAAAACTCAAATTCGTAATCTTACTTCCTTGCAGTCTGCTTTGTCTGACCTAGGGATGAACTGGAAATCGGGTCCGCGTGATGTCCGGGGCTATCGCGGACAAACTCAATCTGCGGAAGTCGTGATCGAGCAAAATAATGGCTACGATGTGGGTTTTGCTTGGAACGGTCACGAGTATGAATTAGTGGCTGATCTGCAATTCTGGGATCTTGATAATTCGGTCGAGCGCTTTTTGAGCAAGGTGACTCAGCGCTATGCGTATCACACGATCGTTAGCGAAAGCTCTCAAAAAGGCTTCCAAGTGTCTGAGCAGCAAAAGAATGAAGACGGTTCAATTCGTCTAGTCCTACAACGCTGGAGTGCGTAATGTCTGACTCCTTTCAACTGTCCGACGGGGATCATTCCTCCTCTGACCGCTCTGGTTTAGAGCCTGAATTAGGTGGGTTTCTACGTGAAGCTGAAGGGCGATCGGGTTTAGAGCCTGAGTTGGGAGGAGTTTTTCGACAGCGTGGCGTTTACGTCGATGAGATTACTTGCATCGGTTGTAGGCATTGCGCTCATGTAGCACGAAATACGTTTTACATCGAACCCGATTATGGTCGATCGCGGGTGATTCGTCAGGATGGTGATTCTGAAGAACTGATTCAAGAAGCGATCGAGACTTGTCCAGTCGATTGTATTCATTGGGTGAATTACGCCGAGTTAAAGCAGCTAGAGGAAGACCGAAAGTATCAGGTGATTCCGGTTGCTGGTTTCCCAGTTGATCATGCGATGGTTGCAGTGAATCGACGTAAGCGTAAAGAGAAGGCGAAACGCAAGCAAAGTTAGGTAGAAAGCTCCAGGTGAATGGCTTGGAGCTTTTTATTTACTCATCGATCGAGTTCGGTTGAATCGTCTCCTCCTCTATCAATTCCTCAGTTTTGCCTTGAATCGCAAAGGGAAGATGTGCCCCGATCAATCCCCGCTTAATCCGCTCCGGAGTGTCCTCAAACACCACAAACAGCGGGTAGATTTTATCGGCTCCATCGTTGAGAAAGTGTTGATATCTAGATGGCAGCACCCATTCGTAATCTTTACCCAGCATCAATTGTGTTCGCCGCCATCGACCGATTAATTCTGAAAAATCCTCATTTGGGCGATGAATAAATACGAAAATTTCTTTACCTGTCTTAATTTTCCATTCAGGATCGCACATTAGAATTGCTAGCTCACAGGGAAGAAGCTGAGGTTCAAGCGTCGTAACACTGGTAGCATTTGCGGTTGGGGTCGTGTGACGAATTCGCACGATCGGCAATGGAATCGTCATCACACTTTCTTCAACACGCCGCATACTCGGAATCATTTCAAGATAGGCGCGATGACACTTGAGAAGCTCGATCGCTTCGATCGAATGGCTATACGTTGCGAGTAATTCCTCGTATTGAACTTTTTGAGCAGAAATTTCCATAACATCTCTTCAAAGGTGAAGGTCAGATGTCAGGGAATAAAAGCCCCATTCATCTGACCCAAATCAACAAAAACGTCGTTTCGGACGATTTAACCGAGCTTGTCAAAGATTGCGAACATCGGTAAGTACATCGCAACTAGAATACTTCCGACCATGCCACCGAGAAATAGAATCATGATCGGTTCCATGATGCTCGTTAAAGCTTTAACCGCTTGTTCCACTTCGTCTTCGTAGAAGTCAGCCACTTTCATCAGCATCTTATCGATTTCCCCAGTTTCCTCTCCGATGCTGATCATCTGGATCGCCATTGCTGGAAAAACTTGTTCTTTTTGCAGAGCGATGCTGATCATGCCGCCTGTTTGGATTTCTTTTCGGGCTTCGTCGATCGCATTCGCAACAATCTGATTTCCCGATGTGTCTCGCACAATCTCCAAGCAAGTGAGGATTGGAACGCCCGACCGGGTTAACGCTCCAAAAGTTCTACAGAATCTTGCCGTTGCAGTTTTTTGAATCAAATCACCAAACAATGGCATTTTGAGGAAAAAGCGATCCATTGTTTCCCGACCGACACGGGTTTTGTAGTACTGCTTGTAAGCAAAAACAATCAGCGGAACAATGATAAACAAACTAAATGCTGCGGGACTGGTGAGAAATGCACTCACATCCAACATGAACTGAGTAAAAGCAGGTAAATCTCCCCCAAGTTGCTTAAAGATTCCAGCAAAGATTGGGATCAGAAAGATCGTCATCCCTAAGAAGATTGCTGTTGCGAGAAAGCCAACTACAACCGGGTAGCTCATCGCTGATTTAATCTGGTTCTGCAAACGTGCCACATCTTCAAGCAGCTTCGCGAGACGGTTCAGAACTTCATCCAGTACCCCACCTGTTTCCCCAGCTTGTACCATACTGACGTACAAACCATCAAAACACTGAGGATGTTTTCGCATTGCATCCGATAAGTTCACCCCCTGCTGCACGTCTGCGCTAATTTCCATCAGCGCTTTTTTCAGCTTAGGATTCGTACATTGCTCCGCCAACACACCGAGACCCCGAACCAGTGCGACACCTGCATTTACAAGTGCTGCAAACTGACGAGAGAAAACGGCTCTATCTTTGACTGTGACAGAGACCATTGAGGTTTGGAAGTTTGCAAAGCTCGTATTAATGTCGAAGCTTTCATTCTGTTTTAGTTCTTGCACAAACAAGCCTTGTTCGCGCAACGCCGATCGCGCTTCACTCAGAGAGTCGGCAACGATTTTTTCTTTTTTGGCGTTTCCTTTTGCGTCTCGGACGCGGGCAACGTAGGTAGGCATAGCGTTTCAGTAGGGGTATGAGAACTTGATCGAGATAAATTAGCGCTTCACGGCTGCACCAGCGGCGGCTCCATTTGGCACTCCACCGATCAAGCGCTGAAGTTCATCTGGGCGAGAAGTTTTGGAGGCAGCCGCTTCAAAGGTGATCAGTCCTGCTTTGTATTGATCTGCAAGGACTTTCTCAAGCGTTTGCATTCCGAGTTTTCCGCCTGTTTGAATTGCAGAGTAGATTTGAGCAGTCTTTCCTTCACGGATCAAATTCGCGATCGCTGGAGTGACGATCATGATTTCTTGCGCCATCACTCGTCCGTATTCACCGGGCTTAGGGTTCTTCTTAGGTACAAGCGTTTGGCTGAATACTGCAACGAGCGAGTTGGAAAGCTGAACTCGAACTTGAGTCTGACGCTCGGAGGGGAAGACATCGATCATCCGGTCAACGGTTTGCGCCGCCGAACTGGTGTGTAAGGTTCCGAAGACTAAGTGACCTGTTTCAGCCGCAGAGATCGCGAGTGAAATTGTTTCTAAGTCCCGCATTTCACCGACCAGGATGATATCTGGATCTTCACGGAGAGCCGCTTTTAGAGCGTTAGCGAAACTCTTTGTATCTTCACCGAGTTGGCGTTGGTGGACGAGGCTTTTGATCGGTTCGTAGACAAACTCGATCGGATCTTCGACCGTTAAAATGTGTTCTGCACGAGTTCGGTTAATCAAATCGATCATTGCCGCCAACGTGGTCGTTTTTCCTGATCCAGTCGGACCCGTAACGAGAATCAAGCCTCTGGGCTTTTCTGACATTTCTCGCACCACATCAGGAAGATTCAGCTTCTCAAAGTTTGGAATTTTGGAACTGAGCGCCCGTAAACAAGCTGCATAGGTTCCACGATCTTTGTAAACGTTAACCCGGAATCGTGCCAGTCCGCGTACACCGTAAGAGCAGTCAAGTTCCCAGTTCTGCTCTAGGGCTTTCCGCTGGGAGTTGTTCAGCATACTGAAAATCAGACGCTGACATTCCTCGGCGCTGAGGACTTGATCGCTGATGGGTTGAAGATGACCACTGATGCGAAAATACGGCGGTAGTCCAGCGGTCAGGTGCATGTCTGAACCGCCCACTTCGATCAGTTGTTCCATCAAATCTTCGATCATCATTTCCATAAGATCTGCTCCTGATTGCTGAGATGAAAAGAATTGGAAAGCTGGAAGTTAGTTTGCCCCGGAAGACTCGTGAATTAATCTTGGAAGCGGGGAGTCGTGCAGTAGTTACAATCGAGCCATTCTTGCTGCATTTCTGCGCCACAAGTCCGACAGGTGAGCGAACTCTTGCGTTTCGCTTTCAGTTCTGCTTCTAGTCCGGTGTCAGTAAAAGTCACACGCTCGATTTCTTCTAGGGTGCAAAGTCCTTGACGCACGAGATCTAAGCTGTAGGCAAGAAGTGTTTGCATTCCTTCTTCAACTGCAACTTCTTTGATTCGCTCGGTCGGTGCGCCTTCGGTAATCAGTGTTTGTAAGGCTTCTGTTACCCGCATGACTTCATAAACGCCAAGTCGCCCTTTATAACCCACGCCATTACACTTCTGGCAGAGTTCGTTCCGTTCTTTTGCGGCTTGGATTTCCTGGGGGGACAGCGTGTTTGCTTTGTATAAAGTCAATTGAGCATCGCTGGAACCTGTCAAACCAAAGCGAGACAGTTCAGCAGGGGTTGGGGTGTAAGGAATACGGCACTCGTCGCAGACTTTTCGCACCAAACGTTGAGCGACGACACCTAATAAAGCACCGGAAACCATGAACGGTTCAACGCCCATTTCATCGAGTCGCGCGATCGCGCCTGCCGCATCATTCGTATGCAAAGTGGTTAAAACCAAGTGACCCGTTAGAGCCGCCTCGATCGCTGTTTTCGCCGTTTCTTTATCTCGCGTTTCACCCACTAGAATCACATCTGGATCTTGTCGCAGAAAGGCTCTGAGGATGGCGGCGAAGTCCATTCCTTTTTCGCGGATTACCTGGACTTGAGTAATGCCGGGGAGTGAATACTCGATCGGGTCTTCGGCTGTACTGATATTGACCCCAGGATCGTTCCGTTCTGCCAGAGCCGAATACAGCGTTGTCGTTTTACCTGACCCCGTTGGACCCGTTACCAGAATCAATCCGAACGGTCGTTTCACCATTTCTTGAACGATTTTAAGTGAGGTGTCATCTCCGATGAGTTTATCTAGACCCAGTTGAGTCGCGGAGTTGTCGAGAATCCGCAGTACAACTTTTTCACCGTAACGGCTTGGAAGGGTATTCACACGGAAATCGACTTTGCGACCGTCGTAGATCCGGCGAATTCGACCGTCCTGAGGTTGGCGACGTTCTGCGATATCCAGTTGAGCAATAATCTTGAAACGAGCGACCACGGCAGGAATAATCTTTTTCGGGAATGGCTCAAAAGCTTCTCGGAGTACGCCATCTTTACGGAATCGAATTCGCAGTGATTCTTCTTGCGGCTCAATATGAATATCAGAAACCGCCATCTGAAGCGCTTTGATCAGAATTTTGTTCACGAGTGCAATGATTGGAGCCGCTTCTGCATCCGCTGACGCATCCAGATCCATTTCTGCGCTATCGTCGTCTTTGAGTTCTGCGAGTCCTTCTAATCCTTCAAGATCAGAACGGACATCAACTCTGGATTGCGCTTCGAGTTGTTTCTCTTGCTCCAGACGCGCATCCATGTAGCTAGACATGATGCGCTGATAATCATCGATCGTAATCACTAAGCGCCGCAGTCCCAAGCCTTTCGGACGTAGAATTCGGTTTAACTCATCTTGAGCCGCCAAGTTGTCCGGATCAACCATTGCCACAAGGACAGATGGCGGATTACCTTCAGTTTGAGATAACGGAATTAAGTTGTAACGGCGACAAAGCTCGATCGGGATCAAATCCCCAATCAGTTGCCCGATCTGAGCCGAAGACACTTGATTTA
>JADEXW010000323.1 GCA_015206935.1 Pseudanabaenaceae cyanobacterium LEGE 13415
ATGTCAGACCTTCGCGAGAGCGGATCGATCGAGCAAGACGCTGACTTAGTGATGATGCTTTACCGGGACGAATATTACAACGAGGATACGCCCGATCGCGGAATTGCCGAAGTCATCATCACTAAACATCGAAATGGGCCGACCGGAACAATCAAACTTTTATTTGAGCCACAGTTTACACGGTTCTTGAATTTAGCTGCGCCCAATCGCTTCGACTCTTAGCCAGAATACTGATCCAATCCTAGAAGAATCAAGTAGTATAGATAACGGGTTTGGAATTGCTATTGTGCGTACCAATGGTTGAATCAAGACTGATTAAGGGTCAGCTTGTGGAACTCCCTCAGTATCGAGTTCGAGAAAGCATTAAAGCGAAGCACGTCAGCCTCAGAATGACGATTCAGGGCGGTTTAGAAGTCATTATCCCACGCGGATTTGACCAGAGCCGAATCCCCGAAATTTTGCAGACAAAACAGAGTTGGATCGAGCGAACTATCGATCGATTAGAAGCCCAGCGTCAACAGTTTGAGACTTCGCCTGCGTTGCCCGAACAGTTGGCACTAAGAGCGATCGATCAACTTTGGGAAATCGAGTATCAACCAACCGGATTTTCTAAGGTGACGCTGACTGAGAAGGGTAAATCTAAACTGATTCTGCGCGGCAATACGAACAATGAAGAACTTTGTCGCGCGTTATTGCAACAGTGGTTAACTCACAAAGCTTATCAGCGACTTGTTCCCTGGCTTTGGTCGATTAGTCAAGAGTTAGATTTGCCGTTTCATAAAGCTTCGATCCGGGGACAAAAGACGCTTTGGGCAAGTTGTTCTCAGCAGTGCAATATCAGTTTGAACTATAAGTTATTATTTTTGCCGCCTGAGTTGGTGCGCTATGTTTTTGTACATGAGTTGTGTCATACGGTACATCTCAATCACTCGGCGCGGTTCTGGGGACTGGTTGAAGAGAAAGATCCGAACTATAAAGCGATCGACAAAAAGCTGCGTCAATCGAGCCACTATGTTCCTGGTTGGCTAGAAATGCCGGGATTGAAAGACTAATTCATTCTTTGGATAGGGGAAGAAACGCGATCGAACTCGTAGCATTCAAGAAAATTTGGGTTTGATGTATGACAGAGCCAGCAGAACGCCTACCGAAACCAACCGACGATTCACCACCCAAAAAACAAAAAGTGGTAGATCCGAATGATTTAGTCTACAGCGGCGGTTATCAAGGTGATCCGAGAGAAATCGTTGAAAATCCTGCCGTCACTCCGCAAATGTTAAATGAACCGGGAGATTTGAGAGCCGACGAGATGGACGAAGATTAGCGTTCCATCAGAATAGAGCTTTCCCCTGCCTTTCGATATAGTCCGCTCTTGGGTGGCATCTCTATCATCGGAAAGATGCTTAAGCCTTCATGAAAAATTTACAGTGACTTCGATAAGGTTTTACTCTGAGACTAGAGTAACCAATTTCGACGAAGTTCTTTGCTTGGGCTTCATTCGACCAACTGTATCGGCTTTCTCGATTCTGGTCATCTTCGCGATCGATAGTCCCGATCAGATATACAATTCGATGTCTTCGAGTTGTTGATTTCCTTCACGGTTTTGTCATGAAAGTTGCCCTCGTCCATGACTATCTCACTCAGAAAGGTGGAGCAGAGCGAGTGTTTGAAATGCTCTGTAGGCGCTACCCTGATGCAGATATTTTCACCTCGCTGTATGAGCCGAAAGACTCGATCGATTTTGGCGATCGAGAAGTTTTCACCACCTATCTACAGCAGATCCCTAACGCTTCCCGCTATTTCAAATTGCTGGCACCACTATATTATTCAGCATTTCGGGCGTTGGACTTGCGCGACTATGACTTGATCATCAGCAGCACGACCAGTTTCGCAAAAGGCGTGAGAAAGCGACCGGATGCGAAACATATTTGCTTTTGCCACAACATCACGCGGTTTTTGTGGGATACCAAAACCTATTTGCGAGAGTACACGACTTATCGGAAATTTTTGCCGCTGTTAGAGCAGGTCTTTCGAGCAATGCGAAAAGCCGATCTTGCTTATGCACAAGAACCCGATGTGTATGTGGCGAATTCTCAAACGGTGGCAAAGCGGATTCAGCAGATTTATAACAAGCCTGCACAAGTGATCAATTGCCCGATCGATAGTGAACAGTTTGCGTTCTCGAATCAGAAAGAGGATTTTTATCTCGCTTCGGCGCGAATGGTGAGCTATAAGCGCCTGGATGTCGTGGTTGAAGCGTTTAACTGGCTCGGTTGGAATTTGATCGTGACCGGAGATGGGCCAGAGCGCGATACCCTAGAAGCGCGAGCGATGAAAAACGTGAAATTCTTGGGGCATGTCAGTGATGCGGAACGGAAACAATTACTCTCGAAATCAAAGTCGGTGATTGTGATGGCGTTGGAAGACTATGGATTAGTTCCGATCGAAGCTAATGCGAGCGGAACTCCGGTGATCGCATACGGTGAAGGGGGCGTTCTCGATACCCAAATTCCAGGGGTCACGGGAGTATTCTTCAATTCTCAAACTCCACACGCCCTGCATCGGGCATTGCTCAGAGCGAAAGCGATCGAATGGAACTATCATCGAATTCGCGATCATGCCATGAGCAACTTTTCCGAAGAGGTTTTCTTTCAATCGCTCGAAGGTGTAGTTGCTGAGGTTTGTGGCGCGAGATAATTGCAGTTTAGTAAGTTTTATAGTTTCCTGAAATTTAGATTCAACGGAGTAAACGATCGTGGCGCAAGGTAATCTCACCCTATTCAATTCATCCTCACCGATGCAAGAACCTGATCCGGGTTATGGACAGCTTTTTGGTGTGTTGATGCGGCGGAAGATTTGGTTCTTGGGTGCAATCGCAGGGACGGTCGCGCTCGCGGCTGGGGTGACTGCCTTTATGCCTCCCACGTATCAGAGTACGATGCAAATGCTGGTTGAATCGAACTATCGGGAACGTCGCGCTCCGGGGGATAATCGTCCTTCGTTCGCTGATCCGAATGTCGAAACAGATACAGCAACGCAGGTGAATTTGATGCGGAGTACACCGCTCTTGCAACGGGCAGTCGATGAATTGAAGCCGCGATACAGCGATGTGGATGTCGATCGCTTAAGACGACGATTAAACATTGTTCAAGTTCAAGAACTGCGGGGCAATGAGCGGGTGACGACGAATATCGTTGAGATGAGCTACATCGACCACGATCGCGTTAAAACCCGCGAAGTTCTCAAAGCATTACAACGGGTTTATCAAGATTACAACTTGGAACAACAGCGGAATCGATTGACGAAAGGATTGTCGTTTATCGATCGACAAATTCCACAAGTGCAAGCCAAGGTCGATAAAGCTGAAGCAGATTTGGAACGGTTCCGCAAGTCTTCTAACTTAGTTGATCCGGAAGAGCAATCGAGATCGTTGGTTGAATCGCTGCGGGAATTGCAGAAAGACCAGCAGTCGAATCGAGGAGAATTGGCGAGCGCTCAAGCCAGATTTGCTGCCCTTCAACAGCAACTAGCTCGCTCTCCCGAACAAGCCACGATCGCATCGAGATTAAGTCAGTCGAGACAGTACCAAGCGCTACTCACTGAGATTCAAAAAACCGAAGTTGCTTTGGCACAACAGCAAACCCGATTTACCAGTAAAACGCCGTTTGTGCAGCAATTGTTGGAACAGCGGCAGCGGCAGATTGCACTCTTGCAGCAAGAAGCGCAACGGGTTCTTGGTGTAGAAGCAGGCTCGATCGCGGGATCAGACGCAGCGCTGTTCTCCACCGGACAGTTAGGAGAGAACGACCTGAAGTTTGCGAGTGACTTGACTCAAGCGCAGGTGGACTTTTTTGCAGCACGAGCGCGAGATCAATCCTTAGTCGCAGAAGCTCAACGATTACAGTCTCAACTCCAGCGCTTCCCCACCTTATTGGCAGAGTACAATCGCTTACTGCCAACTGTGAAACTGCATCGGGATACGTTGGATCAGTTGGAAAAAGCGCGGCAAGAATTAGGATTGGAAATTGCTCGTGGTGGATTTGATTGGCAAGTTGTGGAACAAGCCAAAGTCGGTCGCCAAGTGGGTCCAAACTGGATGAGAAATATCCTCATTGGAGGTGCAGCAGGCTTGATGCTCGGTTGTGTCGCAGCATTCCTGCGAGAGTCGGCGGATAAGTCGATTCGGACTTCAGAAGATTTGACCAAACAGGCATCGATCCCGCTCATTGGCATGGTTCCAGAGTTACCGATGTCTGAACTGATGCCGACGACGAATTTTGCTTTTGGTCGATCGACGAATGCAGGCGATACCTCAATGCTCCAAGTCTTGCACTGGGCACCGTTCCGTGAATCGCTCGATTTGATTTACAAGAATCTGCAATTGATGACCGATGGCAATCCGTTACGATCGCTGGTCGTGACTTCTGCGCTGGCAGGGGAAGGAAAATCGACAGTGGCTCTGGGATTGGCGATTAGCGCGGCGCGGCTGCATCAACGGGTGTTATTGATTGATGCGGATCTACGTCGTCCAGGCTTACACCAACAATTGCAACTCCCAAATGAGCATGGCTTATCAACGTTGTTAACCAGCGATCGAGCGTTGACCCAAGCAGCAATTCAACCTGCTAGTACTTACAGCGATTTACCGATTTCAGTGTTGACGGCGGGTCCAACTCCGACCGATTCGGTGAAGTTGCTCAGTTCTAAACGGATGCGCGATTTGATGACCGTTTTCGAGCAGCATTACGATTTAGTGATTTTGGATGCGCCGCCTGTTTTGGGAATTGTGGATGCACTGTTAGCCGCTTCATTCTGTGATGGAGCGCTGCTTGTAGGACGGATGGGGCACGTCAATAAAAATGAAGTGTCGCAAGCGGTGGGAATGTTAAGCCGATTGAATTTGGTCGGTGTGGTGGCAAATTGTTCTGAAAGTGGGCACAGTTACTATTATCGATCGACTCCAACTCCTGCTTAGAAACGTGAATTAAAAGAGACTGTGATTTGATTTGCGATCGCTAAAAATTGATTCATGCTTTCTTAAGGGCAAATCAAATTGATTTGTCCTTTTCTGTTGACTTCCTACGCTTAAATCGATCAATCTCTCCACATAGAAAGATGATGCCTTTCAACACAGTTCGATCGGACTATGACAAAACATAAGCTGATACAAGACAGTAGGAAATTTTAAATAGAATAGTACTTCATCCACAAGATAATTTCTAACGATTTCAAGCGTGAATCCAATGAGCGTCATCCGTATATAAGTACCGATTTCATACCTTTTAAGACGGAGAAAAGAATTGCTGATTCCAGTGTACGCACTAGATTTTACAGGTGTGAAATTCACAGCGATCCTTGAAAACAAGTTAATAGATAGTATCAAATTTGACTTTAAGAATCTGTGGAGATTTCTGAAATTGATGCGGAACAGAATACAAAATCCAGTAAATTCAGTACAATAAGTTGCAGTTCTTCCAAAAGATAGAACCTCTTTATACTCCTACCTTAAGTAGAGCTATTTGACCTTAAATCTACTAAGATGTGAGTGACTAAACGATCCGAGTAGATTTTTCAATTTCAAACTTAGACTGGCAACATTTTTACGGAAATTCAGTCTATTTGAGCAGCTCGATTGACCGTCCATTCGCATCTCAGAAAACCGATTTTTCGCGACTTTACCGGATAGCTCATGACAACTTTTGATCCGCTAATTTTGCAAGAGACTCCAAGTCCCACCCGAAAAAAAACAGGAGAACTGGGTCAAGGAAGCCAACAGTGTTTTCTGTACTGGCGACGCACTCAGCTTCTAGTTCTCCAACGAACAGCAAGTGAACGCGATCGCACTATCAGACAACCGCTGCTCCCGCCGCTTTCAAATTCGCTCTGGCTGATGGAATGCCTGAAGCGATCTCCGATTAAACTTGTGCGAATTGATCCCAGTTTGGGAGAAGCCACAGTTAAGGAGTGGGCGGAAGCGTGTCTCCACTCTGGCAAATCAATCTATCTGCGGTTGCCTCCTGCCGCTCATCTTCCGCATCGACGACGTGAATTTCTCTGGAGTTGGAAGCGGATTTTGGATTGGAGCGTAGCAGCAATGCTGCTGGTCTTACTGAGTCCGTTGATGATAGCAATCGGAACTGCGATCGCGCTTACTTCTCCGGGGTCGATCTTTTTTAGTCAGTGGCGCGTGGGTCAGCGTGGCAAGCTATTTCGCATTCTGAAATTTCGCACGATGGTGATGGATGCTGAAAAGTCACATCATCGGATTATGGAGAATCAAGGAG
>JADEXW010000041.1 GCA_015206935.1 Pseudanabaenaceae cyanobacterium LEGE 13415
ATCTAGCTCATAGTTCTGAATCTGTCTGTGTTCTGAGTTGGGGAGTAGTTCTAAAAGTTCCACGAATTATCTGAAGAGTTCCTTGTCCTATTCTAGCGAATTGCTTCACCAAATTTGGACAAGTGCCCCCCTATTCATGCAACAACGCCTGGCTAGAATATCGAGTTACTGAACGTCGCTTCAGGGCAAATCCAGAGATGATTCCTGCGATCGCACGTCTAATTTGCGAAGCAATTCTCGATCTCAGTCAGGAGGAGAGCTTCGATGAGCAACAATCGCTTCTTTGCCGACTGATGTTGGAGCAATTTTATCGAGATCTCCCTGCTGCTTTGAGGTCTGAAATGAATGCTATTCCTGAACTTAACGCTTATTTCCAGATTGAAATCATCGAAGCTGTCAATCTGAGCGTATTTGATCCTGAACATTGTCCTATCTTTTCAGCACCTGAATTTCTTAGTGCGATCGCAGCGGCTGTGAATGGGGACGAAGCAGAAATTACAGCTTCAAACTCTGAGCTGGTCTATCGAATACACGCCGTTCACCGAAGTGATACAGTGCTAGACTTGCATTTTACGAATCTTGCAACCGCGCAGACCTTTGCGATGCGGGATGATGCCCTGGTACTCGCATCTGAGAATCCTAAAGTGCGTGAGCAGGTGTTACGAGCAAATTCAGCCTGGTTTGATTGCGATCCTTCAACCCACGAAGCCGCAATTGCTGAAATTGTCGCTACGACTGATTTCAGGAGGCGTATTGAGCAAGCAAATCGGTGGCGAAGAGAATCAGCAAAATGCTTTTACGAATCATTCCAGCAGAAACTTTACGAGGATCAAGAGTTTACAACTGAGGATTTGATTCCTACCTCTAGTGCTGGTTTGCTACGACATTTTTATCTAGCACCACGCTTATCTGAACCGATCAGCTTCGGTGAACGCCTCGAAACTACTGCTGTATCCATGTTAGCTGTGAACGATTTGGAGACTTGCTTAGAGAGGGTCTCTTATTTTCCAACAAAATTGCCACAGCACCTCAAAGAAGCTTTCCTTGACTTGCCACCTGATGAAAGAACACAACTTCTAGAAAGATTAGTTGTTAAATTAACTTCCCCAATATGTCAACTCCATTTGCTGGAATTGGCTGTATCTTGTCCCGGCTCAATCTCGATCGCTCAACAACTCTTCAATTCACTTTTGAGCGAAGATGGAAAGCTTCAATTTCAATTATTTGCGACGATTCTACAGCTAGTGGACGAAGAATTCAGCTACTGGCTTGAAGTTCGGCAATGGTCGCCATTGATTCGATTAGCTATTACTTGGGCACATACTAGTCAGTTGTATAACCTACTGTACGCACCTGATGTGGATGTAGAAGCTTTCATTCAGGAACTGAACAGACTGGCTCAGGTGAGGCAAATCAGTGCAGAAATTCTTGATCGCAACATAAAATTGTGGAACGATATTCTCTCTCCTCGACGACTCAATCGAGTTCGATTGATTATGGGTGGAATGGAATCCATTTTTCAAGACTGTGAGCGAAGTGTGCTGGAAGCGATTGGGGTCGAAAGATTAACGAATCTTGCAGTAAGAACGTTAGGAGATCAAAGATTTCTCGATATATCGCTATGGCATGACGAGCATACACTGGCAAGTGATAGCTTAGGTGCATTATGGGGTGGAAATCAACGAAGAAATCTAGCGCTTGTACTTGGTGAGGATCTTGCTCAACAGGGAACTCCTGATTCCCTTAAAGCAACGGTGGAAAGGGCGATTGAGATGCTGGAAACTGAACCCACTAACGCAAATCAATGGAATCTGCTGGCTTGCATTCTGGGAGACTTACCCATTTACGCTGATTTAGTAGAGAGACTGAGTTACTTAGCCAAGACGACCAATTTCGTCGAGCTTTATGAAGCTGACCCCACAATTGCGTTCGTTGCACTGAGAGTAGCCTGCGATCACACAGCCAGTACAGCCAATGAAGAATTGAGAGCAAAATTGGAGGCAGAATTAATTGCGATCGCAAGAGTCATTGAGATTCAAGAGCGAGTGTCGCAAAATGATAATTTATCAGCACAACTTCTAGAATGTGCGCTGAAAGTTGCTGTTAGAGCAAATGATCCTCGTGGTACAAGTATATTTCTCAATCGGCTTCTAGAACAAATCGCAACTGCTTGGTACCAGTTCTCAGACATATATGCTGAAAATTTAGCTTTAGTGACGCTAAATCTGCCAATTGACCAGCTTCACGGCGCGTGGACAATAAATCTTAAATTACGAGCGTTACGAAGTTATTAGATAACAGCATCTCAGACTCTCGCTGTCATCTAACAGCTCTTACCATAACTCGAAGTGCCAGCAAGATTGAGGAGGTTTCTTCCCTGTTTACAGACAACCTAGAGAAGTCACAGGAAGTTTTCTGCTTGTGAAGTTTGAACTTGAGATCGTCATCACGTCTTCGCGATCCGAGAAGATGTAAGGGAACATTCGGAAACTTCATTTTAAGGAACGACCGCATGGTTTGGCGAACAAGTTTAGGAATACGATCGCTCCAAGGAGTCGAGGCAGAACTTTATCTCACTGCGATGCAAAGCGCAGTCGATTACATCGAAGTCATGGGTGACGAGCTAGATGTTAAAACAAGCGATCGCATCTTCGATTCTGCAACTTTCCAGCAAAAAGTTCTCATTCTCCATCGTTGTCTGTCCGCACTCTTGAAGCCAGAAATCGAAGCCCCAGAATTGACAAATGTTCTCGAAGCAGGCGCTTACTTCCCTTTCGCTTACCTAAAGATGCGATTGGAGGAAGAAATCTCAGAAGAAGATGAATGGTCAGAGGATGAGGAAGATCTGAAATATGCTTATCGTCGATCGCTTTGGGATGCCTTTGAAGAATTCGTGCGTCCCCGTTGGGAAGCGGCAGTTGAGGAATATGGGGAGCGTGAGGAAGAAGCTGATTTTAGCGATCGCTCCCCTAATCTCGATTTATGGGAAGAAATTATTGACCACCTCGCAAATCGAATTTTCTGGGATCGAGATTGGCAAGTCAGTTCAATCGCGCCTCAACTTCTCGACGGCATCGAAGAAGATTTTAGCCAACTCACGGGTTTAGATGAAGATTACATGACGAATGGATTGCCCAAAGTGACTGAAGGAGAGGCTTCAACTGCGCTATCTGAAATCCGAACCTGGAAGCTGGTCAATTAATTTTTAAAGTTCAGGCGGATGCCATCCCGCTGAAATCCAGTAACTTCGTACCGTTAAGACATCAGAATCACTGTTGAGTTGCAGTGCCGCGATCGTTGCTCTTCCCATCGGGGTCAGACCTTGTAATCTCAAGCCATTCTCAATCCAGCGAAAATGCTCTGACCAAATTTGCGTTCTTGGATTAAATAACGGCACACTCTCCTTTGTTTCAGGATCGATCGCTTCGGTTTTATCTGCCTTATATCCATTACAGATTGGGCAAGCAAGCCACAAATTTGATTCTTCACTACTGCCTCCTTTAGACAGTGGAGATGCTCAATCTCAAGACGCGCCATAACTAAATACTGCGGACTCAAACAGTATCCACATCGATTTTGTGCTGCCTCGCGGACTCGTCGGGCAACCTCAACAGAAATATAAGGACGGTTCATAGGTCTATCCCAGGGCAGGGCGCAAACCCCGCTCGACAGCGACCTTCCAGGCTTCTGCTTTTCGCACTAATCCACGACGATAGAGCCGCATCAACTGATTAAGCTGCTGCCTTTCATCTTCCTGTAACTGATTTTCACGCTGCTTGCCTAAAAAGTCACTGAGTTGGGTTTGTTCCTGTGAAGATAACTCTGAATCACAGAGCGCCAGCACTTGATCATCGGGCAGAGACGAGATTTCAGGCTCCGCGCTGCCACGAGTTAGCCACTCTAACAACACTTCTTCTAGGGGGCGTTGGGTCAAGGTTGCGACTTCACGTACCTGCTGCGCTAGAGAATCTGGAAGCGTTAACGTGACTTGCTCTGCCATGATGCTGTTTTCAGATTGACGATTTCCTCTATTTTATGATGATTTCTACTGATGCTCTATTCTCAAGTCCAAGTCGTTCAGTGATCGCTAGGCAAATCATCGAAATCTGATCCACAGGGTTAGAGTCCTAAGAATTGTCAACAATCCCTAACAATACCCAAAAAAGTAAGAATTGGGGGAAAATTGGGGGAAAGGTCGAAATTGAAGGCTGAAAACCTTACAGAGTAGGCATTGAATCGAGGTCTGAAAATCCTCGTGTCACGAGTTCAAGTCTCGTTCCTGGCATTCAGTAATAGTAAGCAAGAAGCCTAGAGGAAGCACCTTCTGCGATTTGCTTTTGGCAATTTTTGTGATCGCATTCCAATCCTGATTCAATCCTACGATCGCGCTCATCACAGCGTCCAATTTGCGCTTGCGATTCAGTCATTGAACATTCTGCGGTTTGGTTGATCAATGCTGAATCGCAAGAACACGCCCTGATCGATAAGCTCTAATCTCATTTCCCACTTGAATCAAGAGTTGTCCTTCTTCGTCGATTCCCGCTCCTTCTCCAGTGAATTGCTCCGTTCCAGTGTCGAATTGAATGCACTGTCCTCGTAAAAGATCGCGCGATCGAATCTCTGGCAACAGTTCCGAAACAGTGCGATCGCATAATTGCATCAAACACAGTCGAAGCTGTTCTAACAACGCTGCTCGCTCAGGAACATGCGCTGAAATCTCCTGCAAGCTAATCGCATGATTCACGCGGTCTGGAACGGCTTCACAGTTCATTCCAATTCCGACAACGATTTGAGCTTGATTCGCCCGAATCCGAGACTCACACAGTACCCCTGAGAGCTTACGACCATTTGCGAAAATGTCATTTGTCCACTTGAGACGAAGCTTACCGCGTTGATCAGGTAGCAACATTTCGATCGCATAAATCACAGATAATCCAGCAATTAAACTAAAGCCAGACAATTGCTCGATCGACAGTTCCAGTACAAAACTCGCAGTAAGAACACTGGACGAGGACACCCAACTGCGATCGAATTGTCCCCGTCCTGCCGTCTGATTCTGCGTAAAGACAACATCTCCGTGCCGTAACTCAGACAGATGGTCTAATGCCCAAGTATTCGTGCTGTCGCAGCGTTCTAGTTCAGTCAACCACACAATTTATTGATGCCTACATTGATCGTGATGCAAGCAAATTATATCGAGAATTCGACCTAGTTTCCCGATCGCCGCAAAATCTGGGTATATGCCAAAAGTCCATTCAACGGAACCCCTTCTGATAATTTTTGTTCGTCTAAGTGATACTCGTTAAGCAATTCTCGATCGAAGCTTTTGTGTCCATTCTCAAAATGATCAGCGTTCTACTGATTTTGAGAAGTGGCTTTGTAGAGATGGGTAGATATCAAGCCATACTTTCTCTAAAAGTTCTCGATCGCGATTCGTTGTCGAGAGTTGTACCCACAAACATCGTTCGTCTCTCAAGCTAGTAGAGCTAAATAACCATAAAGCAATTCGATTAGGTTGAATATCAAAAAGATTCCGATTTCGAGCAAATTGAACACCAGTAAAGGTACTTTCGCCTTTTGGATTGATACAAGCGCTTAGATAGATGCGATTTTGATGGGTGAATAAGCCGTAGAAGCCGTTTTTGTTCTGAATTGATGCAGATTGCGTTAACGCGATCGATTGATAAACCTGCAAATAGTCCCGAACATCGCCATCTGTATTTACAATATGACGAATTTCGATATCGATCGTATGTTGATTTTGTTGATATTGATAGTCTCTACCACTCTGAAAGGTGCTTTGATTGTCATTGATCACGCTACTAGATTTCAGTGACCAATTCGATAATTCTAAGGTGTGTGGAATCTCAAACACGGTCGCAATTGGCTTATTTGGGTAGAAATGCGCTTTGATTAAAACTGCGATCGTACTTGCAGTCAGCACACAAACATAGATGAATTTAAAGCGATCGTTCTTCATGAGGGAGTAAGACTTGCGAAGATAAACAGAACAGGACAACCGCGATCGTTGAAAACACTAATGAACCATTGCCAACATGCCAGTATTCAAAGGCTGATTGATCGCCCAGTGCAACTAGAACAGCCATCAGCGCGACTCGAATTGCATTGATTGTAAAGGCAATAAACAGTGCAATTGTAGGGATTAGTAATTTTTGATGAGGCTTAGTTAGCTGAAGGAAGAGATACATCAGCGCCACACCGAAAAGCTGTAGCATTGTGGCAACTCCAGAACAAGCAGAATAAACCTCGATCGAGCCTGTGGGTAAGCTGACTAAAACGCCCTGTACTGAAACTTGAAATCCTAAACTCCAGAGAACAAATGCTGAAACTTTTGCAGTGATGGGTGAGGGATCAAAGAACAATAAGATTAATCCTGGAGGAATGGCAAAAATAGATAAAATGAATAGCTCTTGCCAATGTTGTCTAAAGCCTCGGAAGCCTGATACGATGAGGGTAAGAGCCGCGATCGATAAAATCGGGAATACTCTCAGAAAGATATCGTTTCCAGAAATTGAAGCACTCTTACTCAAAACAGGAAGCAGAATTAAGCTACCAATCGCGATCGGAATCAAATTGCTAGAGACGTTAAGCTGTTTCTGACGCAAGATTAGAATTGCAGCCGACCAATACAAAAGACTAGAGCCAATTAAATCTGTGTTGTCGCTTCTAAATACTAAGCTGAGATGGAGTGTAATTAGTGCAGAAAGCAATGCAAGCAAACCGTATTGCATAGGGGAAATTGTCAATAGAAAAGGGCACGTTGAGCAGGCAGAACGCGGAAAGGACTGATCAAACACACCTCATACCAAATCAATCTATTAACGTGACAGATCCTTTGCCCCCTAAATCCCCCAATTCTGAGGGACTTTGATTCTTGTTCCCCCAAACTTGGGGGTTAGGGGGCTTGCTACATCTGTAGCACCCAAAAATCGATTTAGTATCACGTCAAACCTTTTCAATCGTGCCCGAAAACACACTTTCTTAGGGCTTCACTACTTTTGCCCGTCGTCGCCCAAATCGCCACCACAAAAGCGCGATCGCAACTAAACTTCCGACAATTTCCGCAGGTTCAGGAACTTCTTCGGTCTGAGTTCCAGTGTTGGGCTGCATATTGGGCGGTAGTTCGACAGGAACATCAACTTTCTGACTAGAATTCGGCTCTACTCGCTGATTTTGACTAATCGCAACAAAGGAAGTGTACTTCGACATCAAACGATAATCTAGAGCAGTTTCAGTAATTGCTTTGATACCTGTATCTGTCTCTTTGGCAAACATTTGATTTGATAGTTCTTTGATGCGCGATCGACCCCATAACTGAGCAATTCCACCTGATAATGAGTTCGTTGAATTTTGAGCAAAATCGACTGGAACTCGCTTCTCAAACCTTGTACCTCCTGCGGCGATTCCAGTGATTTTCAAAGTACCGTCAGTATAATCCCGTTTTTTGCCAAACAATACGATCGGCTGATTTGCGAACAAGTCAGGAATCTTCTGCGGATACATTTCTGGAGCTTCTCCAGTGCCCTCCCAAGTCACTTCAATGTTTGTTAATACAGGATTGTTGATTTGCTGAAAGAATTGTTCAACCACTTTGTTAGATGGTTCTCCTGGAGTCACAATCTGAGAGGTTCCGCGACCGAGTTCAGCCACTCGATCGATTAAAAACCGATTCACCGAGAAGCCGACTCCGAAACTATACAATCGATTTCCAGGTTTGAGATTTCTTTGGACTTCAGCAATTACCCGTTCATCATCCCCGACCAATCCATCTGTAAGTAAGACTACACTGCGTAATCGTCCTTCTGGAGCAGCGGGAAACTTCATGACTTCCTGAATACCGTTGAATAGTTCAGAGCCACCGTTTGCATCGATTTTGTTGATGTAATCGATCGCGCGTTTGCGGTTCTCTGGCGTGTTGGTCAGCGGCTTATCAGAAAGCTTCTGAGTCGTACTCGCAAAATCGATAATCGTGAAAGTATCATCCGGATTCAAACCCTTGATAAATCGCCGCATCAATTCTTTAGAAGCTTGGATCGGTTCACCCGACTGAGAGCCAGAGGTATCAATTAAGAACACAATGTCTTTCGGAACAATCTCACTTTGTTGATAGTTCACGGCAGGAATGAGATAGGTTGCAAAATGTCCACCGCGCTGATCAACTTCAGTAAGCGTTGTAGATTGTGCTTTAGTATCTGAAACTTGATACTGCAACACAAAATCTTTGTTTGGAATCGTGTCTTCGTTTTTGAGTTGAATTCTTGTCGATCGACCTTCTACCTGAGATTGAATTTGATGCGTTGTGGAGCGAATTCCTTTGATCGGAACGCCTGCATCGATCTCGATCGTCATTCCAATATTTTGTCCGGGTCTTGTTGCTGGCGCAGATGCAACCGAATCTTTTACCCCATTGCTCGGATTGTATCGAGGTGCAACCACCATCGGAAATGCAAATTCATAGTTACCTTTCTCGAATTTTAAGCTTTCGGTATAGCGGATTTTGACATCAATCTTTTCACCTGGTTTGATGTTTGCAAGCGATTGTACGAATACATTATCTCGCTCTTGTTCTAGCAATCCTGCGGTTTTTCCTTGTTGTTTTGCAGTGTCGTAAAGCTGTTTCGCTTCTTGGCGCTTCTTGATGGCACCACGAATAATGCGATCGCCCACTCGAATTTCCATGTCATCGACCGCCGCTTCATCCGGTAGCGGGAACATATACACCGCTTCTATCGGGGTTTTAAAGGGATTCGTAAAGGTTTGCGTAACTTCTACACGCGACACATTACCCGTAACTCGCGCCATGACTTCCGTATGTTGCAGTGGAAAGGCTTGTTGCTCTCCGCTTTTGGTGCTGTATAACCCTGCAACCGTCGCTTCTGAAGGTGTAGCAATATTCGGCGATACTTGTTGAACGACTGGAGAAACGAAAGTTCTCAGACCTCCAAAAGCTGCGATCGCCACAATTCCCGTAATGCTTGCAACCACGTGGCGTTTTTTGAATCTCCGAGGCTTTGATTTCAGGTCTTTTAGAACACTCTCAGCAGTGGTATATCGCTTCGTTGTGCCGCTTTCCAGCATCTTATCTAGAATCGTCGTAAGCCAAGGACTGACAGCCGTTTTGCGCTTCGGTTTGATGAATCCATCGCGTGTTGTTTCTTTGTTCAGATAGTGCCGCCACACCCATTTATTCTCACCACTATCGAACAATTCAAACGGTGACATTTGAGTGAGCAAATGAATGCAAGTTACCCCTAAACTATAGAGATCGCTCGCATAGATCGCTTTTCCTCGAACTTGTTCGGGTGCAGTATAAGCGGCAGAACCAATCATCGTTCCAGTTTTGCCCAGAGTCGTTTCAGTGGTGTACTTTGCAGCACCGAAATCAACCAGAACGAGTTTGCGATCGCTGTTTCTCCGCACAATGTTCTCAGGCTTGATATCCCGATGAATCACTTGGTGTTCATGCACAAATTTGAGAATTGGCAAAATGTCCTGCAACAATTGTCGAATCTGGGTTTCGTTGAATGCTCCAACCCCTGCAAGCTCTTCCGCTAAGTTCCGACCATCAACAAACTCTTGAACTAGATATTGATTTTCTTCAACCTCGAAGTAGTTCAATAGCTTAGGAATCTGTGAGTGCTGTCCTAATGTTTCCAGTCGTTGCGCTTCTAATCGAAATAGTTCAGCCGCTTTATCAGAATTGCTTTGCGACTGCGGATAAAATTGCTTAATCACACAGCGTGAATTGTTTGCTTCATCGGTGACTAGCAAGGTTCGTCCAAATCCGCCTTGACCGATTAAGCGAATGGCACGATATCGATCGAGTAACAATAACGAGGTTTCACAATTCTGGCACTGAGCCGCATTGGATGGATTTTCAGGATGCTGACAGGTGGGATTGAAACAATGCGAGGTGAAGATTGAACTTGTGGCTTGCATAGTCGAGGAGAGAAACGACAATTGCGGACTACAAACACCTTATTCAATGTCAGGATTGTCGTGCAATACAGCGTTTTCAAGAATAGTTCAGCCCGATTGTTCCACAAGTTCAGGAAAGTTCAGCCTACCGAATCACTAAAACTGGACAAGACGCACTCCGGACTAACTGTTCCGCTAGCGACCCAAAGAGAAAATGGCTTAATACGCCTTCCTCATCGTCTTGAGCAGGAACCACGATTAAATCAATTCCATGCTCCTGTGAGTACTGTAAGATTGCATTCACCGGATTACCAATGACGACTGTAACGTTCGCTTCTTCGTATCCTAATTTTGTTAGTTGATCGCGCAATGCAACTTCAACTTGATGTTCTCGACTCGTATCGCTTACTGTATTCCAAATGACTGCGGGATCAGTCGGATGCAGTGGCGGTAACACATGAATCAGGTGAACCTGTCTTGCAGAATGAACAAACGATCGAGCGGGATTAACCGCAGCAAAAGCAGTCTCTGAAAAATAAATCGGAACTAAAACAGCCTTCTTTTCCAGCCAGTTCATTAGAATGCTCCGAAAATGATTAACTTTGCTTCACAGTCTGTTTAGCAGGTTTACGCATCTGTCCTGACTTCAAACGATGCCAATAGTCGTTTAAGTCTCTGACCACTTCATTAGAAAGCATATAGCAACCAATCAAATTTGGAATTGCCATTGCAAAAAACATCATATCGCTGAAGTCAATTACCACAGTTAAGCTTGTAATTGCACCCAGAAAAATGAACAGCAAATAAATGAGCTTATAAACAATCAAACTTCGCTGTCCGAATAGATATCCCCAAGCTTGTACGCCGTAGTAACTCCAAGACAGAATTGTTGAAAAAGCGAACAAAAAGACTGCAATACTTAATACAATTGGAAACCAGCTAATCACAGATTGAAATGCAAGACTGGTGAGTGCAACGCCTTCGAGTTTCGGATCTGCATTTTGGTAAGTTCGGGTGATGACTAATACGATCGCAGTTAAGTTACAAATAATCACCGTATCAATAAACGGTTCTAACAATGCCACAATCCCTTCTCGAACTGGTTCATCCGTTTTCACCGCAGAGTGCGCCGTAGCCGCCGATCCAACCCCCGCTTCGTTCGAGAATGTTGCCCGTCGAATCCCTTGTACCATTGTTCCAATGAATCCACCTGCGACCGCTGTGGGTGCAAACGCTTCTCGAAAAATGGTTGCGATCGCAGTCGGAATTTCAGCCACATTCACCAACACAATCCACAAACAAGCCACCCCATAAATCAATGCCATCGCAGGCACTAACTTTTCTGCAACTGCCCCAATTCGTTGAATTCCACCTAAAATTACAACCCCTGCTAGAACCGTCAACAATGCTCCAAATAGCCAGCTTGGAAAGCCAGGAACAATCGTTGCTACTGCTGCATAAGCTTGATTCGATTGGAACATATTCGGGCCACCCAAGCTTGCTAAAACCATTGTGAGCGCGAACAAAATTGCTAATCCACGCCCGATTTTACCCATTCCTCTCGCTGCAAAGCCTCGCGTCAGATAATACGCAGGCCCACCTAAAACAGTGCCATCGGCTAACACCTTTCGATATTTGACTCCTAAAGTACATTCCACCAACTTTGTGGTCATGCCTAACAGTCCCGCTAAAGTCAACCAAAACATTGCACCGGGCCCACCCAGTTGAATCGCAACAGCAACTCCAGCAATATTTCCCAGACCCACTGTTCCTGATAGTGCAGTCGTCAAGGCTTGAAAGTGCGACACTTCACCATGATCATCTGGATTGTCATACTCGCCGCGTACTACCGCGATCGCATGTCGAAATGCTCGAAAATTGATAAATCCTAGTCTCAGCGTAAAATAAACCCCTGCACCAATTAACCAAAGAACAATCAGCGGAAATCCATTCTCTCCTCCAATCGGAAAAAAGAACAATTCAGACAGTCTTTTAACCACTGCTGCGAAGCCATTATTCAGGCTTTCCAAGAATGTAGGAGTAGTGAAAGTATCTGGAGGTGCGGCTTTAATGGGTAGCACAATGGTCAGGAGTAAAATTCCCATTAGTGCAACCATCGAAAATCGACTCGTAACAGCTTGAATAATCGGTTTTAATAAACCTTCGATAACATTCTTTAATCGTTTCATAGTGGTGCTTTCAAGGTTTCACTGTACAACTAAAACGAAAGAAGAAGCCCATTTGGTATACATTAATACGGTTTTGCTTTCCGGTTGCAGGATTCTACCTTGTGGTTATGCGAATTCTGTCCAAAGTGATAGTTAGAAGCGTTAACATTATGCGATCGAGCAACTGAGAACGTTGCCGCTGCTGAAAAAGTAGAGTTTAATAGAGGCGATCTTGCTGGTGTTTGATGATGGATGTGGAGAGTGCGATCGCGCTTGCCGATGAGTTGATTCTCAAATCGAGTGGAAAATCGATGAATGACCTTCAGCGCATTGTATTTCGAGGGGCGTGGCAAGGAAAAAGTTTTACCGAAATCCATCAAGACTGCCGCGATCGCTGTGGACTCGATCACTTGATGCGAAATGTGGGTCCTGAATTGTGGAAATTGCTTTCAGAAGCCACCGGGACGAAAGTGACGAAGAATCACCTCCAGGGCGCATTCTCGAAGCTTAGAAACGAAACAATGAGCGATCGAGTCTATATCGATCGATTTCCAGTTGAACAAGACTGTTACACAGAGATTCTCAAACCGGGCGCATTAGTTCGCATTCGAGCCGCTCAGGATATGGGAAAAACTTGGCTGATGGAACAGGTTTTGAACAATGCCCGACAGAATGGATACCGCACTCAGGTTTTTAATTTTGAACTATGTGATAGTACGATTTTGGCTGATTTGAATAAATTCTCTCAATGGTTCTGTGCCAGTATTGCTCATGCCATTGGATTACCTAATCGATTAACTGATTATTGGATAGATATCTTTGGATGTAACTATAACAGCACACTGTATTTTGAGAATTATCTACTTCAGCAGATTGAAACACCGTTTGTTCTAGCACTCGATAAGGTTGATATTGTGTTTGAACATAGCGCGATCGCAACTGATTTCTGTGCGCTGCTCAGAGGTTGGAATCAACGTGCAATGCAAGGGGACGAGATTGGCGCGATTTGGAAAAAACTCCGGTTAATCATTGTTCATTCCACCGAAGTTTATGGGAACTTAGATATCAATCATTCTCCGATCGGCGGTGTTGGATTGATAGTTAAACTGCCCGAATTTAATCGCGATCAAGTTCAGGAATTGTTAGATCGTCATCAACTCGATTGGAATGTTGATCGCTTGATGAATCTCGTTGGTGGTCATCCTTATTTGATCCAACATGCGATCAAACAAAAACTATCGCTTGATGAATTGCTCCAGTCTGCTCCAACTGAATCAGGAATTTATAGTGATCATTTGCGAAGACACTGGACACAGTTGCAGCAACGGATTGATATTGCGATCGCATTCAAACAAGTGATTTTTTCGCGTAAACCTGTTGCGCTCGATCCGCTTCAAGCCTTCAAACTCGAAAGCATGGGATTAGTTCATCTACAAGGAAATGCAGCGATTCCGCGATGTGAATTGTATCGACAGTATTTTATCGATCGGCTTTGAACTTCTTCCACTGGCTCAAAGGCGGCGTTAAAAACTCGTATGCTCCTGCTGATGTTTCCGTCGCTGTTAGAACAATATCAAATGATAGCGACAGTCGTAGTTCTTCAGTTTCATTCATTGTTACTGCATGGCGTTGTTTTGCAGGAAAGATAACTAATCGACCTTCAACAGGTGGATAAGCTGCATAAAGCTGATTGAGATAGTTATCAGCATCTACGATATCTGTGTTCTCACTTCCTAATCCTGGACAAACTTCATTCACCCGCGCATCATTGAAAAACACTAAAGTACCAGGATCACCCGTTTCATCTGTTGGAACTTGAATGTAGTAAACTGCGCTGATGTGAGCCGTGTTGTGGGAATGAGCGCCGACCTCTTCTCCTGGTCGAGAAATGATCGACCAAGCCCGTTGAATGTAGAGAGCAACTTTGCTCAAATCAACTCCAACATCTTGCAAATAACCTGAAACGTGATGCTCAACTTGCTCCACAATCCAGGCAAACTCTGGTTGCTGATGAATCTGATTCACGCCATGAATATCACCCGTCCAAGCCATTCCCGGATAGTTACGAGATTCAGTGACTTCGCTCTCTAGCTTGAGAACCGCCTCAATCAAGCTTTGTTGATGTTCTGGAGCGTCCGGTAAATCTTCATAGTAAATCGCTAGGGGAAACCAAGTCTCGATCGGCATTTTTTTATTTCTCAATCTATGCGATCGAGTTTATCAGTTCTGCGATCGAGCGAGTAAGATAGGAAATCATCTTTGTTGCTGCAAAATGACCCAAACCTATCAAGTCGGCGGCAATTTACCGATCGATGCTCCCACTTATGTCAAAAGAAACGCCGATCGGACTCTCTACGAGCATTTGAAGAACGGCGATTTTTGCTATGTGTTGAACTCTCGCCAGATGGGAAAATCTAGCTTGCGAGTTCAAACGATGCACAGGTTACAGAATGAAAATGTTGCTTGTGCAGTGATTGATTTAACCACAATTGGAATCGAGCAAATTAGCCCAGAACAATGGTATGCCAGTTTGATCGGCAGTTTAGTGAATCGATTCAAGCTGAAGTTCAATTTAGTCGATTGGTGGAAAGCTAGACATCTTTTAACTCCAGTTCAACGCTGGAGCAGTTTTCTAGAAGAAATTTTACTAGAGCAAATCAATAATCCAATTGTTATTTTCATTGATGAAATTGATAGTGTCTTGAGTCTTTCTTTTCCAGTTGAAGATTTCTTTGCGTCGATTCGTGCTTGTTACAACCGACGGGTTGAGAATGCAAAGTACGATCGATTAACCTTTGCATTGTTGGGAGTTGCTTCACCGTCTCATCTAATGCAAGACAAGCAGCGAACTCCGTTTAATATTGGATATGCGATCGAGCTTTCCGGTTTTCAATTACACGAAGTTGATGTTCTCGCTCAAGGCTTACCTGTTTCTGATGCAAAAGCAGTGATCAAAGAGATTTTGTATTGGACAGGTGGACAGCCTTTTTTAACTCAGAAACTTTGTCGATTCGTTGAGCAAACTTGTGATGATGATGTTGAAAAAATTGTTCGATCGAGAATCTTAGAACAATGGGAATTCCAAGACGAACCGACGCATTTGAAGACAATTCGCGATCGCTTACTCAACAAACGCACAGGTAGACTCCTCGGACTTTATCAAAAAGCTCTCACACATTCGCTCAAAACAGACGGTAGCTTTGATCAAATTGAACTAAGGCTGTCTGGGTTAGTAGTTGAACGTCAAGGATATCTAACAGTTTATAATCCAATCTATGCTGAGGTGTTCAATTGTGCATGGACTGAGCAAGTTTTAGCGAGTATTTGTCCCTATGCGGATGCGTTGAATGCGTGGATTACTTCAGGTCAGAATGAATCTTGGTTGCTGAGAAAGCAGGCACTTCAGGAGGCGCAGACTTGGGCGACTGGGAAAAGTTTAAGCGATCGAGATTATTGGTTCTTAGATGCGAGTCGCGAGCTAGAAACTCGTGAAGTTCAGAGAGCTTTAGAAGCCGAACAACAAGCAAATCAGATTTTAACTGAAGCGAGACAAAAAGCGGAAGCTGAGAATCAGCGACTTGCAAGAACACAATGGAAAGCGCGTTGGGTAGCACGAATTGGGTTTGGCATGTTGGCGCTAATGTCGATCGCTGCAATTACTGTGAGTCTGGAAGCTCGGAATGTTCTTAGAAGTGCTGATATTGCTCGAAGATCAGTTGAAATCGAGAGTTTTAATGCTGCGGCACAACTACGATCGCTAAAGAATGATCAGTTAAATGGATTGCTCGAAAGTGTGAAAGCGGTTCAAAGCTTCTCAAACTTACCACCCGATGCACAGTCTAAATTACTTGCAGAAACAAGCAATACACTCCAACAATCAATCTATAGCATTCACGAATGGAATCGCTTGCAGGAACATCAGGATAAAGTAAATGGTGTTGCTTTTAGCCGGGATGGAAAACGAATTGCAACTGCTAGCGATGATAGTACGGTAAAACTTTGGACAGTTGAAGGTGAGCTAATTAAAACACTATCTTGTGAGCAAGAAAAGCGCTGTAGTGCCTTTACGAGTGTTGCTTTTACCCAAGACGATCGACTACTAGCCACCAGTCAAAACGGTAAGATTTATGTTTGGAATCAATCGGGCGAATTGCTCAAAACACTATCAGCACACACACAAGGAATTGAGAATGTAGCTATAGGGAAAACCGCGATCGCATCCGCAAGCTGGGACAATACGATTCGACTTTGGAATCTAAACGGTGATGCAATTAAAACTCCTCAACTAAGACATAAAGGGGCAGTCTACACAGTTAGT
>JADEXW010000324.1 GCA_015206935.1 Pseudanabaenaceae cyanobacterium LEGE 13415
GTTCTGCAATCTTCCAGAGGGTTTGACCTTCCTGAACCGTATGGGTTGCGGTTGGGACAGCGGCGGCAGGTTCAGATACCTTGGGTGCGTCCGCTGGGGTCGTAGTGGTGGGGGTCAGGTCAGATGTCGCGGGTTCAGTGGGAGCGGCTTCCGCTTGTTGAGGAGCGGCTATGCCATATGCGCCGACTGAAAATGCGATTCCAAGCATGGCAGCAGAGGTGCGAACGGTTCGGTTTGCCTCTGGTGTGAACTGCCGGGGATGCTCCTCCGCACTCTCGGATTCGAGTACGCTAAAAGGAACAGAATTTGGGTCTTGCGGAACTGCTCGTTTCAAAAAAACGACCTCCTAAAGTGTGCAGCATTTAACTGTCATCGAGTCCGAAACTTGGTGCCAGTTACTCGATTAAGTTTTAATCAGACAATTTAACTGAACTAGCGATGATCCCCAAGCAAGACTACCCTACTTTCCGGTTTTTGGAAAATCGCCTCAGTCGTTCCGTATCTTTCCGAGAGAATCGATAGCAGATTGACTAAGCGGCTGTCAACTCGTAAGTGCGGCTTTGATCGGCTGAATTCTAAGTCACCAAAGGATTGAACTTGATTTTGAAAATCTTGCGCAATCGGTCGGTGAGTGGAGAAATTCAACAGGGTCATTAGCAGTTTTACGAGGTGAACGGGTAATCCTTGCGGATGGATCTGACTGAGATGTTTTAGAACAAATTCAAGATTTTAGTCAAGTCATTTCTTGTCCGTATTTGATGACAAGAAGTTAATGTAAACCATACCATCGCTCAACCGTAATTTTATGCAGGGAGAAATCATTATTTTTTCTTAGCGCTTTGATAGGAATCGCTGAAATTCCTTGACAGCAAAGCATTGAACTACTGATTTATGCACAGATGACTTTAATTGATTCGATAGAAAATCCGCAAAATTACGGGCGCGAAGGATGATTTTTTCGATATGGATTTCTTATCTAAAACCTGCTATTTCGTGTTCCAGATCACTAATTTTTGATGGCGATTTTGCATTTAGCTGATAAACAAATGAAGCGCGATCGCAGATGAAATGGCAAACCACTTCAACGATCGCGCTTTCATTTCCAGATGTCTATATATATAGATAATTAGCTGAGATATCCGAGTTGGCGACGGGCTTCAAACAGTCCAAGGGCAGCGCTGACAGACAGATTGTAGCCACGCACTCCAGGCTGGTCGATCGGGATGTGAGCGAGGACGGAGCAAATTTGCATCACGTCGTCGGGGAGTCCGTTGGTTTCGCTGCCGAATAAAAGCCAGTCATTCTCTTGATATTCGATCTGGGTGAAATTTTGAGTAGCTTTGGCACTGAAGCCGATCCAGCGTCCGCCTTCGGATTCGGAGTAGGCTTTGAAGTCTTCGATCGACTCGTGAATTTTGAGGTCAACGAATTCCCAATAGTCGAGACCCGCGCGTTTGAGATAGCGATCGCTGATTTCAAATCCAAGCGGTGCGACTAGGTGAAGCTCGGTACGAGTGGCAGCACAAGTCCGGGCGATATTTCCAGTATTAGGTGGGATTTGGGGGTGAACGAGAACGACTTTAGGCATGGAGTAAATGGAAGAAAAAGAGGTCAGCGGAACATTACTGTATGGGAAAATTTGCGTATTGATGCTTATATACAATTTCTTAATGGTTGGAAAGGCGGGATGAAGCATTAGATATTCTAATTACATTCGAGCCTTTACCCAAAGTTGGATAAGAACTTTCATCTTGTCATCAGTTCTTCATCTTCCGAAGGCGTAAACTTTTGGAGTCCATTAGTTAAGTCAGACGTTCAGCGGAAAAAGTTTGGACAAATTGCGGAGTGTAGAATCTTAGTGAATTTTGTGATGAGTTCATAAAGAGAAAGAGTTTTTTTCTAGGAAGTGCGGCATTCAGATCGCACTTCTTTTTTATCGATCTTGGTAGAACTATCCAAAACCCTACTTCTCTTTTTGGTAATTTAGACTATAATTATCGAAACTCTCTACTGAATCGATCGCACTATGTTTACGACTGCTGCTCCGATTAAACCTGCGATGCCGCGCGACTTATTTAGTGCGATCGCGAATCTCAAACGCGAATTGAACGCGGTCGTTTTGGCGCACTACTATCAAGATCCGGATATTCAGGATGTCGCGGATTATCTAGGAGATTCGCTGGGTCTGTCTCAACAAGCCGCCCAAACGAATGCGGATGTCATTGTGTTTGCAGGCGTTCACTTTATGGCGGAGACTGCGAAAATTCTCAATCCAGATAAACTCGTTCTCTTACCGGATTTGGATGCAGGATGCTCACTTGCAGAGAGTTGCCCTCCGAATGAATTCGCTCAATTTAAGGCAAAATATCCAGACCATTTGGTAGTTTCTTACATAAATTGCACCGCAGAAATTAAAGCAATGAGCGATATTATCTGCACCAGTGCCAATGCGGTGAAAATTGTGAATCAAATTCCAGCGGATCAGCCGATTATTTTTGCGCCCGATCGCAATCTCGGTAAATACGTGATGGAGCAAACCGGGCGTGACATGGTGCTATGGCAAGGAAGCTGTATTGTTCACGAGACTTTCTCTGAGAAGAAAATGGTGCAGTTGAAAATTCAGCATCCGGACGCGGAGGTGATCGCCCATCCAGAATGTGAAGAAGCCGTTCTGCGCCACGCTGATTACATTGGCTCAACTACAGCACTTCTGAAATATTGTCAAAACAGCGATCGACATTCTTTTATCGTGGTGACAGAACCCGGCATTATTCACCAAATGCAGAAAGCCGCGCCCAATAAAAAATTCATTCCAGCTCCTCCTTTAAATAATTGTGCGTGTAATGAATGTCCGCACATGCGGCTCAACACGCTGGAAAAACTGTATCTGGCGATGAAAAATCGAACCCCTGAAATTACCTTGCCAGAATCGACGCGAATTGCAGCCTTGCGTCCGATCCAGAAAATGCTTTCGATGAGCGTATAATTATCAGCGATTTCTTGCACGATCGACTGGGGTGTTTTGCGGATCGATCGTGCAACAAATTTCACGGTGTTGTAGTCAATGCCGATGGAAATGTCACCCGGAAATAGTCTTTTATGAAGTTCGCTCCGCTGATTTGGGCATCGCTTGCTTGGTCGATCTCAGTTCAAACGCTCTCTGTTCACGCTCAAACCCCACTTCCTCTCCCCCCGCGCACCCAGCCGACTCCGCTTCCGTTACCGCCTCGGACAACAACGCCCGTTCGTCCGGTTCAAGCCCCTGTTAGTGGTGGAATTTGTCCCGCACAGTTAGGCAGTCGATTAGATCAAATTGTCGATCGCTTACCCGCAAGTTGGAGTGTACTCGTTCAAACTCAGGGCGCTCCGGGTAGCCGACGTAATCTTTATGATCGCAATCCCTTCACTCAACTTGCACCCGCCTCGAACAACAAGATTTTCACCACTGCTGCGGCGCTGGTGAAATTGGGCGCACAATACCAAATTCGCACTCCGGTCTTCGGAAATAGCAATACACCTGATTTGGTAACACTGCGGGTGATTGGTCAAGGTGATCCGAGTTTTGGCACTTCACAGTTAAATTTACTCACGCAACAACTTCGACAACGCGGAGTTCGGCAAGTGGATCAACTCATCGGAGATGACACTGCATTTCGAGGCGCGGAATTTAATCCGAACTGGAATCCAGACCATCGGGGTGAACCTTATGCGCCGCTGATTAATAGTTTGATGCTGAATCAAAACAGCACTTATTCTTATGCGATTCCCAATCCGGGCAACTATTTTGTTGGCGAATTCCGCAGTCGATTAGCGAGTGCAGGCATTCAGGTAAAAAATTCGACGCTCGTGAAACGGACTCCTGCACCTGCGGGAGAAGTCGAACTGGCATCAGTGATTTCTCCGCCCCTCTCGAATCTGATTCTGGTGACGAATCAGGATAGCGATAATGCGTATGCAGAAGCTTTGTTGAAAACCTTGGGACGGCTGCAAGATCCCAATAGTTTAGATACCACAGCTAGCGGAGTTACAGCAGTCCGATCGATTCTGACGGATTTAGGGGTGAATCCAAATCGGTTCCGAATGGTAGACGGTTCAGGACTCGCGGCTAGCAATCGAGCCAGTGCAGAAGCATTTGTGCAGACGTTGCAAGCGATGGCGCTGAGACCAGATGCGAGTATCTTTCGTCGATCGCTTCCTGTTGCGGGTAGTAGCGGGACTTTGAGCAGTCGATTTCGGGGGACTCCCGCGCAAGGAATTGTGTTTGCCAAAACCGGAACGATTTCGGGAGTGGTTGCACTATCTGGATATGTGACTTCGCGAAATTATTCACCGATCGTCTTTAGTATCTTGGTGAATTCTGGGACTTCTGCTTCGACGGTTCGGGCTTCGGTTGATAGTTTGGTCGTTGCCTTGACGCAGTTACGGAATTGTTAGAATTTTCTGCAATAAAATAGCCCTTCGATTTGAAGGGCTGAGACAATCGTAATTCGATGAAGTTTGCTTCGTTTCTGTCGGCTAAAGCCCCTAAATCCCCCAGAATGGGGGATTTAGGGGGCGACTCCCAGATAGGTTGTCACTCAAATCATCCATCGAATTCAAGTCTGCTTTATACCCCAGCGTGTCCAAGTGCTAATGCCGTTACAAGCATTCCAAACACCAAAAACGGTTGAGCGCTAGCCTGATATTTGACATCGTTTTTGATTGGGTCACGCAGAAAGTACATATCTTGGAATGTAATCTGCGGAATGATCAGCAGAATCAATAAGGTTGCATAAAGATTCTGTCCGATCGACATTAAATAAGCCGCAACACCCCCTTGAAACACATCGATCATTGCCACACAAATCCAAGCCGCCGTCGGAACTCCAAACATCACAGGCAAGGATTTTAAGCCTAATGCTCGATCGCCTTCGACGCTCTTAAAGTCATTAACGATCGCAATTCCTAATCCCGAAAAACTATAGAACAAGGTCAGCAAAATAATGGTTGGATTCAAATCTCCAAACAATGCGTGACCTGTCCACCAAGGAATTGCAATATAACTTGCACCCAGCGCGTAACACCCAAGCCAGCCGTTTTGTTTGAGTTTCAGCGGTGGCGCAGAATAGATATAAGACAGGAATGAACCCACGATCGCTAAAACCGTAATTGTCGGAAATTCATGTCCTGCCCAGCGATCAAGAACATACGCCAAACCAATTCCACCCAGCAGCAAGATCCAAATCTGAGTCACCACTTGTGGCAGTGAAATTGCACCTGAAGGAATTGGACGATACGGCTCATTGATCGCATCAATTTCTCGATCGTAGTAATCATTCATGATCTGCGTGTAGCCCGTCAGCAAAGGGCCTGCCAACAGCATACAAGCCGCAGATTTCAGCACATCTTCTAAAGCCCAGTGATAGTTCCCTGAAGAAGCCGCACCACACAAGATTCCCCACATCAGCGGAATCCAAGTAATCGGCTTCATCAGTTGTAAGCGAATCTTCCAAATTGAGGATTCCTTAACATCAGCCCCTTTCATACCAAGAAGCTGACGAGTTTTGGCAGAGCGATTCTCTGCATCGGGGTTCGTTGTCAGGTCAGGAGAATCTGTCATAAGGGTTAGAAAGAAATAATCAGATAGCCATCTTGGAATTTTGCGCCGCTCACAGGTTGTCCCCGCAGTGCCGCAGGCAAATCAATGTTCCGCCGCTGGTCGCCTGCTTCGATCGTGATTTCCGTTCCGTATTGGGTGAGCTTGACTTGCTTTTTATCAAATCCTGGCAAGAATAAGCTTACTTTCCTTTCAGCCACATTGATCGCGATCGGGCGAGGCGCTTCCGAAGTTCGATCGAAGTCCGGTAAGGCATCGATAATCGGTTGCCAGTCGTTCACAGGTTGAGTCGGAATCGTTGAAATGGTCAACGGTTGGAAGGTTTCACCTAAAGCGGCGGAATCGGTCGATCGATTCAATAAAACGCCTGCCACGGTCAGTCCAACTTGTTGAGCGCTGCCCCAAAGATATTTTGCAGATGCGATCGAGCTTTCATCCTCAGTGGTGACTAAATAAGCCGCCATTTGTTTCGGATCGTTTACGGCTCGTTTGCCTTGCTCTAACAAGTCATTCACTTGTCCAGTCGGTTGAGCAAAGTTATCACCTGCGAAATTTACGTTATTGAAAACCGCCGCCGCAACAGGTTGAATAAACGGCGAAATGGTTCTGCCTAAGTCTGAATCGATGAACAGTTGACGGAAACGGCGGATATACCAGCTTCCGATCTCAGCCGTTCCGATCA
>JADEXW010000325.1 GCA_015206935.1 Pseudanabaenaceae cyanobacterium LEGE 13415
ATCGTGCAGTTTCGGGATCGTTTTTGACAGCACGATACAACTCCGATTGATACATCCGCAGCCCATCCGGATATCCTGCACCTTTATAGACCATGTTCCCAACATCCCATTCGTTCGGGCCCTCGACCGCTTCGATTCCCGGCAATCCTGCTTTGATTAGCGAAATCGCATTATCCGGAGTGACTCCATCACGCGGGTCCATAATCAGTGTGGTTTTGATGCCATTCTCCGCCAATCGTCGAATCTTCGGATACAAATTCGGATCGTTTCCACCATCGCGAATATGTCGAATTCCCATTTCTTTCAGACGGGGCACAACCAAATCATCAAAGCGTCCGTAAGTTAACCCCGTATACCGTAAATGCGTATTGATGCCGATCGAATCGATAAAGGTATCAGCAGGTCTCGCCCGTTCTCGGATCGTATCTGCGATCGCAGCCGTCATCACATACTGCGTATTCACTGGTTGACCGGAAAAGACCTGGAGCATATATGTTCCAGCGCTCAAAACTGCGGCAATTGATTCCATCATGGTTCCATCATTGGCAGACGTGCTAATAATATCGCCCCGCTCATTGAGCAGTTTGAGATCTACGTTAGCAGCTAGATTTCCAATGGTGACGTTAATGGCAGTGGATTGTGTCAGCGTAAATCGGTAGAAATCCGAAAGATTCTCAGAACTTAAACTATCGCTAATCGGAGTGAGATTGTTAATATCAATGTCTCGCGCATCACTAGACAAAGCTGCACCCGGACTCGTGTTAGTGCTGATAAACGGCGATTTTAGTTGACTTTGCGGAATAACTTCTCTCGTCTGACTCGGACTTGACCAGTATAGTTTTGCGCTCGCATCTCCTCCAATTTCCGCGTATTCCACTCGAATGTCATAGTTCTGTCCCGCATCCAAATTAATTGTCGGATTGAGAGCGCTCGAAATTTCCCATCGATCGATGAGCAATTGATCATTAATCCACACCCGAATTCGATCGTCTGCTTCTGCGGAAAAAGTATAAGCCTCGGAATACAGCGGGGAAAGTTGTCCTGTCCATCGCACCGAGAAATTATCAGAACTGACCGCTTGATTCGGGGAATTTCTGCCCCAGTTAAAATCCACAGTTGGATCAGTACGGATAATCGATCGCTGAGTCAAATTCGGATCGTTAAAGTATTCAGCTTTCAGTCCCATTGCGCCATAAATGGTCGAACTTGAAGCTCCCACCACATTCAGCGCTGGGAAAAGGGTATCGGGATCGGGATCAGTCGTTAGGGCAGCAATGGGATTTTTTGGCAGGCTAAAGCTACCGAGATCCCCCTGCATACTGGAGGTCGGGTCTAACACCATTCAATATTCCTCTCTCATTCGATGACAAACTCAGCCGTCATGCTCGGAACGGCGACGATTTTGCAGAAAAAGCTTGCCCTGTCAAGAACGAGTCAGTAGAAGACGATCGCTTTAGAACACACAGATTGCGATCGACCCAGACATACATCACAAAGAAACTCAATCACATGAGGTAGCAAAGCATACGAAATCAACGAGAGTCCTTACAGTAATTTGATGAATCACTCCCAAAACTTTCGAGAACTCAGCAAAAATTAGTGAGCAAAAAGCTTAAGTAGTGAAGCTGTAGTGTTTCTCGTTGGATTCGCTCCGTATCCTAGCGCAAGTTTATTTTATTTAGGTAATTCTTTTACTATCCTGCTAAATCGCATACATTGTGTTTCCAGTAATGAGCGCTGATTTCGGATTCGGTACAGGGTAAAAAACGATGCAATCCTCTTTCCATGCTGTTTTGATTCCGGTTGATTCCCTACCCAACTGCACCCAAGTTTTTGCAGGGAGGCAAAAAATGTAACGGTTCGCAACGTATAATTGAACCGAATTGTCGATCACAAGTTAGGTGAACGGACGAATGCGAGTAGCGATCGCCGGAGGCGGCTTGGCAGGATTAGCCTGCGCGAAATATTTAGTCGATGCTGGACATACCCCGATCGTGCTGGAAAGTCGCGATGTTTTGGGCGGTCTAGTCGCAGCATGGAAGGATGAAGACGGCGATTGGTACGAAACCGGACTTCATGCGTTCTTCGGAGCCTATCCGAATATGCTGCAACTGATGGGTGAATTGAATATTCTCGATCGACTTCAGTGGAAAGAACACGCCCTGATTTTCAATCAACCAGAGAAGCCAGAAACCTATTCGTATTTCAAGGTTCCTGACATCCCCGCTCCGTTCAATGTCATCATGTCGATTTTGAACAATAACGATATGTTGACCTGGGAGCAAAAGATTCGATTTGCGATCGGTCTTTGGCCCGGTGTGCTTCGAGGTCAGAAATACGTCGAAGACATGGACAAGTACAGCCTGCTCGAATGGTTGCGTCGTCAGGGAATTGGAGAGCGGGTTAGCTCTGATATTTTCATCGCAGCTTCAAAAGCACTGACGTTTATCAATCCTGATGAAGTTTCAGCAACGATTATTCTGACGGCGCTGAACAAATTTTTGCAGGAACGTTACGGCTCGAAGATTGCATTCCTCGATGGTTCGCCGACCGAGAGATTGTGTCAGCCGATCGTGGATCACATCGTGGCAAACGGCGGTGAAGTGCATCTGAAAAAACCGCTGAAGCAAATATTGCTAAACGATGACAATACGGTGAACGGATTTCTGATTCGCGGCTTGGATGGCTCACCGGATGAAGTGATCACCGCCGATCGCTATGTGTCAGCCATGTCGGTCGATGTGATGAAAGTTCTGATGCCGCAACCGTGGAAAGAAATGCCCTTCTTCCAAAAGCTGGAAGGCTTAGAAGGGGTTCCGGTGATTAACTTACATCTGTGGTTCGATCGCAAACTGACCGACATCGATCAGCTTCTATTTTCTCGATCGGACTTGCTAAGTGTCTACGCCGATATGAGCGTCACTTGCAAGGCATACGAAGATCCAAATCAATCGATGCTTGAACTCGTATTAGCTCCTGCAAAAGATTGGATCGACAAATCCGACGAAGAAATCATCGCAGCCACGATGAAAGACTTAGAACGGCTATTCCCGCACCATCTGACGGGTGAAAATCCTGCCAAACTGCGGAAATACAAAGTCGTGAAAACTCCGCGCTCTGTTTACACCTCATCGCCGGGACGACAAGCCTATCGACCCGATCAAGTGACTCCGATCGACAACTTCTATCTTTCGGGCAGTTACACGATGCAACAGTATCTGGGGAGTATGGAAGGAGCCGTCCTTTCTGGTAAGCTGACAGCGCAGGCAATTACGAACGCGCCTGTCACTACCGAGACTCAACCCAAACGGTTAGTCACCAGTAGCAATTAGCGCTTTGTCAACCCTTCCATCTGTCTTACGAATGCTGCAATTGCCCGAACAACCCCCTTCCTTTGTACGATCGCTCGCTTCTGTCGATGAGGCTTACGAACAGTGCCGTCAATTGATGGAACACTTTACGAAGTCTTTCTACTTGGCGACGCTGTTATTTCCTGCCGAAAAACGACGGGCGATTTGGGCAATTTATGTCTGGTGTCGTCGCACGGATGAATTAGTAGACGGCTTGAACGGCAAACTCGCAACCGATGACACGCTGGATCACTGGGAAACGCGCCTTGAGAAGATCTTCGCAGGCTACCCGGAAGATGATTTCGATGTGGCACTGGTCGATACTGTGGAGCGTTTCCCGCTCGACATTCAACCCTTCCGCGACATGATCGCTGGACAGCGGATGGATCTCTACCGCAGCCGTTACGAGACGTTTGACGAGCTTTATTTGTACTGCTATCGAGTGGCGAGTACTGTGGGGCTGATGTCTACGGATGTAATGGGATTGGCGGAACCGGATACGAGTGTTCCTTGGTATCGTCCTGATTCGAGCTATTCGCCATTGGATGATGCGATCGCGCTGGGTGTGGCGAAACAGTTGACGAATATTCTGCGCGATGTTGGGGAAGATGCGCGTCGAGGTCGGATTTATCTGCCTTTGGAAGATCTAGAGCGGTTTAACTATACCGAGGATGATCTGTTTAAGGGTGTGAATGACGATCGATGGGAGGCGTTGATGAAATTTCAAATCGATCGAGCGCGGCAGTTTTACAACCAGGCGGAACGGGGAATTAGCTCTTTGAATGAAGATGCACGCTGGCCCGTTTGGTCGGCGTTGATGTTGTATAGCCGAATTTTGAATGCGATCGAGAAGAACAATTACGATAATTTCAATCGTCGGGCGTATGTTCCGGGGTTGCGGAAAATGTCGTTGTTGCCGATTTCATGGTTAAGGGCGAAGGTGTTGTAATTTTTGGCTTCGTTTGTGGATTCGGGAAGCCCCCTAAATCCCCCAAATTTGGGAGACTTTGAAGCTGGAAAGCGCCTTGGAATTTGATGGATTTTTCCTTCTCAAAGTCCCCCAGAATTGGGGGATTTAGGGGGCATTAGCCGACCGCAACGAAGCGAAACGCTCATCGGTCAATTAATCCCGTTGTACCTGTGCCCCTTCTGGTAACGGTCTACCTTTCGGCTCCGGCAACGTCGGACGACGCTCATACGGCAGCGGAATATACTGCACCGAAGGACGACCGCCCTGAGGCTGTGGATACAACTCCATCAGATCGTAAATTTCTCGATCGAGTCCCACGGTAATCGGTAATCCCAATTCCGAAGCCTCTTCAACCGTAATCGGATAATCGTGCGTCACTTTTCCAGTTGTCAACGCATCGATCACGTTTTCAATCTTTTCTGGTGCAATCTTCGGATTCGGAACCGTATCTTTCAACAAAGTCCGGACAAAGCGCTGTACTTGAGCGATCGCTTTGCGCGACAAGTCCGCCATGATCAACGTCTGGTCATCAATTTCCCCGATCGGCTTTTCTTCCACGACTTTGATCACACTCGCCGCTGGGAAGTTCCCCAACTGCGGATCAACCGGGCCCAAAACTGCATTCGCATCCATCACAATCTCGTCTGCTGCCAAAGCCAACATCGTTCCACCGCTCATTGCATAGTGAGGAACATAAACAGTTACTTTTGCGGGGTGACGGATCAAGGCACGAGCAATTTGCTCCGTTGCCAATACTAATCCGCCTGGAGTGTGCAAGATTAAATCGATCGGCACATCAGGCGGAGTGAGCCGAATCGCGCGAAGAATTTGTTCAGAATCTTCGATCGTGATGTAGCGAGACAACGGAATCCCTAACAAGCTAATTGATTCTTGACGGTGAATCAGCAAGATTACACGGCTATTGCGTTTACGCTCAATATCTTTAAGGGTTCTATAGCGTCGTGTTTCAGTTTGTCGCCGCTGCCATAAAGGTTGCAGGGATGAAAAGATGAAGAATACCCAGATCAAATCAAAGAAACTGAAAGTCATAGAACAAACTCTGAGAATAATAGCTCTATTGTTTCAGTTTCGACACAAGGAAATCTCTGCCCTGGGAGCTAAACTAGGCCCCGTACTAGACCGACGAAGACTCCTTCGATCGCCACTTCTTCAGCTTGCTTTTCAATCACCGGGTAGCTCGGATTTGCAGGCTGCAAAATAATCTGATCGCCGCTCCAGAATAGATGCTTCAAAGTGGTCTGAGTTTCAAATCGGGCAGCAACAATTTCGCCATTTCTAATCGTGTTCGGCTCCGATTCTTTTCTGAGAATCACGACATCACCATCTGCGATCGCGGCTCCGATCATGCTATCTCCCCGAACCCGCAGCGCAAAATACTGACTCATCTGCTGTCGTCGTTTCCCGACAAAATGGGGCAGAGTCGAAACATCGACATACTCTCCCACATCCGAATCTGAGAAGGTTTCGACCAATCCGCCTGCTGCGATTACGCCCAGAATCGGGATATTTCTCGATCGAGGTTTACAAATCACGAGCGACTTCACTGATCCTTCTTTCCAAGCCACATAGCCTGCGTCTCGCAGATCGATTAAGTGAAACCGAATTGTATCTTTCGATTTGTAGCCTAATGCGGCTGCCATCTCACCGTAGGACGGCACAGAATGATATCGATCGATGTAGTCTTCCAGCCAGTCTAATAATTTTTGTTTAGGAGGAGATAGCTCAGTCATGACGATTTAGAACAAGTGTACTTATTAGAATATCTGATCTTTAGTGATAATTCTAGATTTCTCTAACATTCCCGGTATCCCGCCTGAGTTCCAACTTCACCTTTAGTACTACAGTTGTAGATTTTGGGAACCCTAGAAATGTTGCGAACATTTTGGGGGTGGTGGTCGATGCTGAGTCATCCAGGTGCATTGCTACAAA
>JADEXW010001046.1 GCA_015206935.1 Pseudanabaenaceae cyanobacterium LEGE 13415
GTGACAAATCCGATCGTCAATTTCACGGTTACTGGATTGATTATTGCAGGTGGTATTGGCTACCAAGTCATCATGGAAATCTATCTTTGGGGACGCGATCGCATGAGTCGAAACCCTAGAAGACATAGGTTTTCACTCAATTTTCGAGTTGCTACCACTACCACGATCGCGCTTTTGATTGTCGGTACGATCGCCTTTTTTGCGACCGAGTTTCATAATCTAAATACATTAGGATCTCTCAGCCTGCCCCATAAATTAATGGCGGCTTGGTTTCAATCGGTCACACCCCGAACCGCTGGATTTAATACGATCGACATTACGAAAATGACCACAGCGGGATTATTTATTACGATCGCATTGATGTTCATTGGTGCAAGTCCGGGCAGTACAGGGGGTGGAATCAAAACCACAACACTGCGAGTATTACTCGACTGCACAAAAGCGGTATTGCAGGGAAAAGAAGTTGTTTTGGCATCGAAGCGTCAAATCCCAATGGCGTTAATCTTGAAAGCCGTTAGTGTCTTAATCGGCTCGATCGCGACCGTGATTACAGCAACAATCTTGATCGCCACAACCGACCCCGAATTAAATTTCATCAATATCTTATTCGAGGTCGTTTCTGCCTTTGCAACCGTCGGCTTAACTGCCTTTGGAACTGGAAATCTGTCGGTTGCAGGTCAACTGCTGATCGTCGTCGTCATGTACATCGGACGGGTCGGGATTCTGATGTTAATGAGTGCAATCTTAGGCGATCCAAAACCGAGTTTTGTAAATTATCCTGAAGAAAATTTGCTTGTTGGGTAACAATTTCAAACTATCATGAACGATCGAGACATTTAAGAGGCACAACAGGTCGTGAATTTATCTTCTTTGGGATTCTTTCACAGTTTGCGATCGGATCATAAGAATCGACAGTTTGCGGTGATCGGCTTGGGTCGATTCGGTCGCGCTGTTTGTTCTAGTATGCACAATTCGGGGTATGAAGTCCTCGCTGTGGATTCAGACAGGAAACGAGTGGATCAAGCTCTGAACGATCGCATCGCAACTCACGCTCGCCAGATC
>JADEXW010001047.1 GCA_015206935.1 Pseudanabaenaceae cyanobacterium LEGE 13415
GAGTTGGAGAATCGTTTGGAGGTCTTACTTGCTCACATCTTAAAAAGGGTTTATGTCAATAGTGATTATGACAACCGTGGATGGATTTTGACGATTGGCGAACAGCGGCGGCGGATTAGAAGACTTTTGAAAAGTTCACCGAGTCTAAAAAATCATTTCAGCGAGTGTTTTACTGAGATTTTTCAAGATGCTTCGGAAGCGGTACGACCGGAATATCCTGAAATCGAGTTTCCTGATGGATGGCAATTCAGTCGAGACATTGATGCCATTCTAAATGCGGCATTTTGGGAGGATTAGGATCTTTCTCTCACAATATCGATCGCTATTTTTCCGCCAAAATCCGGAATCGGTGCAGCAGGTTTTATTAATTTGACTTGCACTTGAGCGACTTGATCAAATTGCAGGATTGATTGCGCGATCGCTGTTGCTAATTTCTCCAATAAATCAAACTTCGATGTTCTAATCAATTTCTGAGTTATTTCAATTACATCACAATAATTCAACGTATCGGATAAGCGATCGCTGTCTCCCGCCCTTGCCAAATCAATCCACAAGGTCAAATCCACTTCAAACCATTGACCAAGCACCTTTTCTTCTGGCAGTGCGCCCGTATATCCGTAGCCACGAATCTGAGTTAAATGTATGCAATCCATTAGGGTTTGAAGTTGTAGCCTTTACGAATGTAGTAGTTTTTGATCCAAATTCCGAAGCGTTTTACTGGAACTGTAATTGGCTCAGAAGTTCGATCGAATTTCGAGAGTACCATCAATTCTGCCGGATACCAATCATCTGAGAGAATTACAGCGTCTTTTCCTTGTAAGGGTTTTGGATCGCGATACCAAAAATCGAATTGATCAATACGATCGCTAACTGCAATCACATTTCGATCGTCCAATTGATACGCCAATGCTGAGGCAGAACGATAATCAGATGTCACGAGTAATGGATTACTTAAAGTTTTGGATTCAGACTGTACGATCGCTGCAACTTCTTTCCAACCAAATAACATTCGAGAATCCGGATCAGCATCCTTGCTAATCAATGCAGAAAGAGGTAACAC
>JADEXW010001048.1 GCA_015206935.1 Pseudanabaenaceae cyanobacterium LEGE 13415
GTACAGCCTTAGATTCAATGTCTCACAAGATACAAGCTCGTCCCAGATTTCTAGAAATTAAAATATGGGTATTGCGATTTCCAAAAAAGGTGTTATTGTAAAAAAGCGCCAAATGCGCGGGCATAGTTTAGTGGTAAAACACCTGCCTTCCAAGCAGGATATCCGGGTTCGATTCCCGGTGCCCGCTTCCTCAAATTTCAATCATTAAACTGCCGTAATAAAGGCAGGGTTCTTGCTTCTCCGTGGGATAATAACTTCACGAAATCAAAGGGTTCCTAACCCGCGTGAGGAGATGAACTATGATACAAAACATCTGGCAAAAATCTTTGTCTGCTTTGACGATCGCGGCTCTGTCCGCTCCAGTGATCATGCCTGCTGTCCACGCACAAACGGGCGGAGCGATCACGGGGCAAACCCGGTGTGCCAAGCAATCGACCGCGATTTTTGCTCAACGATCGGCAGCCAGTCCAGTGATTCGGGCGCTCTCTGAGAATCAGCCTGTGACTTTGGCTGAAAATACCGCAGAAGGTGGCTTTATCGCGGTGAGCGCTCCCGTCCGAGGCTTCATCCAAACCGTGACGCTCAGACTTTGCCCTGGTAGTAATCCCAATCCAAACCCCAATCCCAATCCCAGTCCGAATCCGAATGCAACCTGTCGCCGCGTGACTCAATCTCAAGGGCTGATCGTGCGTCAAAGTGGAAATGTTTCTGCTCCAGTGGTCGGCAGTGTGGCAAACAATGCACAAGTTTTCCTGACCACAAATCCAGCGACAACGAGTGTAGATTCAACGGGTCGGATTTGGGTCAGAATTGCGAAACCTGTATCGGGCTGGATTTCTAATGGATTCCAGAACGTGCCTGGAACTAATCTGGTAAATTGCCAGTAATGACGTTCGGGGCACGATCGATAAATCATTGTTCCCGTTCAAAATTCGTGTAGAGACGCAATTAATTGCGTCTCTACGATCAAAAACGATTTCCCTATTTCAATGATCCCAATTGCTGACGAATTTCACGCGGCAACAGAATTCGATCGACCGCATGAATCACGCCATTAGA
>JADEXW010001049.1 GCA_015206935.1 Pseudanabaenaceae cyanobacterium LEGE 13415
AGCTTGGGGGGACAAGACTCTTAGCCCCCAGAATTGGGGGTTGGGGGCGTTCCCGAATTTCACAACTCAAACCGAATTGCTATAGTAATCGTGGAGTTCCTAAAACTATGAAAACTGCGATCGCGCTTCTTGCTCTGCTTTGCGCAACTGGCGGCTTAGGTTTCTTTCTCTACTTTGGAGCCGCTTTATCTCAAGAACGTGACACACCAGAGATCCTTAAGTCAGCCCTACAGATGGAATTGGGCGGTAGGAATGTAGTTTTGGTGAATGGAAACCGCGATCGCTTACTCGTTCGATCTTTTGACAGCTTAAGAACTCATTTAGAACAGCAAGGCTGGACTTGGGAAGATCAATTCGGAGCAGTAACCTTTTATCGGAAAGACAATCAGCGAGTTCTTGCTAATTGTGGAATGTATTCGCGACGATACATGCTTTGCGATTTAACGCAAACATCTCAGGTCAAGAATCCGTAATGTATATCGGGCGACTTATGGCAAGATCTGAAAACATTTTTTAACATAGAGTGCATAATGAACCCACGAGCTACTTTGTAGAGACCCATTATGATTCGTAAACCGTCGGCTGATTTGGTTACGTTTCTTTCACGGCTTCGATCTGGGATTTGGATTTTCGGGATCTCGTCCTGGCTGTTTGGTTTAACCGATCGCTCTCTTGCCGCTTTTATGGACGGGTATCTTTCTGCGATCGACATTGCTCAATTGTTCACTGCCTCATTTTTCTTCGTGGGCTGGTTGTTTCTGAAACCCGCAAAGCTGTTCTAGTCCAGCAAATTCCAACATCGGCAATTCCACAGTAAAAGTTGCGCCCTGTGACTCTCCCTCGCTTTCTGCTCGCACCGTTCCACCGTGTAGCTCAACGAGATGACGTACGATCGCGAGTCCGAGTCCTAAACCGCCAAATTGTCGAGTACTGCTGCCATCTGCCTGTCTGAAATGATCAAATACATAAGGCAGAAATTCGGGCTGGATACCAATCCCATAATCTTGGACAATTATTTCCGCGATCGAGCCAGTTTGTATTAATGAAACTTCAATTC
>JADEXW010001050.1 GCA_015206935.1 Pseudanabaenaceae cyanobacterium LEGE 13415
AAAAGTCTTCAGCATTCACGAATTAATCTGATATTTGCTAATCCGGTTTAACGAATTCAACAAAGGACGCATTTGATTCGCGTCCTTTTCCTATTTTTTCCCTGTTGATCGAACTTAATTTCATGAAAAATGTGTCATGGCTTGGCGCATCTTTATTGACTATTCTTTGGTGTCATTCTGCATCTTGTACTGAAAATAACCCTAAAGAACCTGTTGCACAAGCTTCCGCAAAAGATCCTCCAGTTTCACGATCGAGTCCTGATCCAACAATTCCAAATGATGAAATTGAATCGGTTTCTTCTAAAGTTCTCAATGCTCTGACAAATAGCACGTCGCTTTATCCCTCGATCGTCAATCCAATCGGCGAAGCGCAATTCGATTCTGAGAATTTTCGACCGAATCGATCGAGAAACCAAGTTCGACTCGATTTTAGACAAGAAGAACAATTTGCAATACATCAAGCTTCTTATCAACACTTCCCAAAAGATCAGCAGCTTTATTGGGTGTTACCTGGAAATCGAATTGTAGTTGAAACGAAAGGATGGCAGGCTGAAATCGAATATCAGGGACGTGAAATCGATCGGTCGATCGAGGAAAAAATGGAAGTGACACAGGCTTTATGGGGACTCCAAGCTGCTTGGATTTTGCCTCAATCGATCGATGAATTGATCGGACGAGAAAACATCGATTCAGCCAATATTTTATCGGTTGCAGCAGAAGCGAAGAATCCATTTGGAACCGCTGCGCCGCCGATTCAAATTAATACCAGCAAGTATATTTCTCAGCGTTCTACACAAGCGATCGAAAGAATTTCTCCGCCTCGAATCGGAACTGGATCAACCGCAAGCCCAAATGGAGGCAATCAATTATTTGAATTACTTGAAGCAGGCAACACGCCTAAAGTCTTGCAAGCTTTTTCTACAAATAATTTACAGGCTTTACTATTAGGTGAAGGACTGTTTGAAGGCGCACGATTAGAGAAAAATATTTTGGCGCAAGCAGGAATCATTTTTGGAAATCCGCTGACGAGAGAAGGATTTGAATTTAAACCAGAAG
>JADEXW010000326.1 GCA_015206935.1 Pseudanabaenaceae cyanobacterium LEGE 13415
GTTTAAGCCCGATCGAGCATCCCGCGCCTCCCCGACGAGTTCAACCCCTTGCTCTTTGAGGAGCGCACGAATTCCAAACCGAGTGAGATCATGATCTTCAATCAACACGACTCGAATCTTATCCATCTTGCCTACTCCAACAGAAATATAAACTTTAAGCTCAATTGCAGATTTATTTTGCTGAAACAATTCTAAGACGGATACCTGAGTTTGTCGGTCTATCCACAGTCAGAGCTTTAGAAAGGAAAAATTTGTTCTTAACTCTATCTTTGGAATGACTTTTGTTAACTTTTTGACACAATTTTGCTTTTAATAATTCATGAATGGTAGGACGTTTGAGCGAGGGTTTCTATCTATCTGGGTAGCCGTCCTACGGTATTGTGATCAATAGCGATCGAATTCAACATTTAACAAATGACCCTGGTTCCTCACAAAAAAGCGAAAGCACTCAAACCTTCGAGTCGTCGTCCTGCAAAAGAGTTATGCAGTGAATGTGGATTGTGTGATACCTATTACATTCACTATGTGAAAGAAGCTTGTGCGTTTATTAATCAGCAGATTCCAAATCTTGAAGAACAAACTCACGGGCGCAGTCGAGATTTAGAGCAATCAGACGATTTATATTTCGGGGTACATCAAGACATGATGGCAGCCCGAAAGACTGAACCGATTCCGGGAGCGCAATGGACAGGGATTGTGAGTACGATCGCCATTGAGATGCTGACTCGTGGAATGGTCGAAGGTGTCGTCTGCGTCCAAAATACAGAAGACGATCGCTTTCAACCGAAACCGATTATTGCGACAACTCCTGAAGAGATTCTTGCTGCAAAAGTGAATAAGCCAACACTTTCCCCGAATCTTTCTGTGTTGGAGCTAGTTGAACAATCGGGAATGAAGCGCTTATTGGTGATCGGGGTTGGCTGTCAGATTCAAGCGTTACGAGCCGTTGAGAAGAAGCTAGGACTTGAGAAGCTTTATGTTTTAGGAACGCCTTGCACTGACAACGTGACTCGTGCAGGATTGCAAAAATTCTTAGATACAACCAGTCGATCGCCGGAAACAGTGGTGTACTACGAATTCATGCAGGACTTCAATGTTCATTTCAAACATGAAGATGGCTCTACTGAATTAGTCCCATTCTTTGGTTTGAAAACGAATCAGCTTAAAGATGTGTTTGCGCCTTCGTGTTTAAGCTGTTTCGATTATGTGAATTCGTTAGCGGATCTCGTAGTCGGTTACATGGGTGCGCCATTTGGTTGGCAATGGATTGTTGTGAGAAACGATCGCGGTCAAGAAATGCTGGATCTGGTGCAAGACAAAATCGAAACTCAGCCTGTCACGTCAAAAGGCGATCGACATCAAGCGGTTCAGCAAAGTATTCCTGCCTACGATAAAGCGGTTACTTTACCGATGTGGGCGGCGAAACTGATGGGCGTTGTGATCGAGAAGATTGGACCAAAAGGATTGGAATATGCGCGATTCTCGATCGATTCTCATTTCACCCGCAACTATCTGTATGTGAAACGGAATCATCCTGAGAAACTAGAGCAGCACGTTCCAGATTATGCTAAACGCATCGTTTCACAGTACAAATTGCCGGAGTAATAACTCTAATGATTCGCTGCGGTTAAATCGGCTCAAGCCCCCAAACCCCCAATTCTGGGGGCTTAGATTCTTGCTCCCCCAAACTTGGGGGCTGGGGGGCGATCTTGAAGTGTCCTAACTGGAGAAGGGATAGCAGTACCTTTCCCTCTCTACACTTCTACAGGTTCCTTCTCTTTCTCCGTCTGATCTAGCTTGCCTAACACTGAAGTTTCTTCAGCAACTTGCTTGCCTTCATTCATCAGATAGTCATAGAACGCTTTTGCGATCGCAGAAAGTTGTTTCCCAGAAGGATGCACAACATACCAATATCGCTCGATCGGGAAGCCTTCTACATCAAGAACGGCAAGCTGATTATTCACCCCTTCAAGCGCCAAGGTATGCTTCGAGAGTACAGAAAGTCCCATCCCCCCAGCGATCGCTTGTTTGATCGCTTCATTGCTTCCTAAGTCTAATTTGACTTTCATCGGCAATCCTTGAGAATCAAATAGCTTTTGAACTGCTTTGCGCGTTCCCGATCCCGGTTCCCGCATAATGAACGGTTCCTCAGAGATCCGAGCGAGTGGAATATTCTTCTCTTTCGCTAATGGGTGATTTCTGGGAGCAAGGACGACTAGCGGATTCTCCATAAACGGCTCACATTGTGCCTCTGAATCGTCTGGTAGCTGGCTCAAGATATACAAGTCATCTCGATTATCTGCCAAGCTATCCAGCACGTATTGGTGATTCGTCACCGTTAGCGAAACATCAATGCCAGGATAGCGCTGACAGAACGGACCCAAAATACGCGGAATCACATATTTTGCAGTGGTCACAACTGCGAGACGTAAAGTTCCTTGTTTTAGACCTTTGAGATCCGCGATCGCAATCTGAAACTGATCCAACCGTTCAAACACATCACGGCATGTCGAGTACAATTCTTTTCCGGCGGCTGTCAGATACAGCCGTTTTCCTACCTGTTCAAATAAAGGCAAGCCAACCGTTTTCGATAACTGCTTCACCTGCATCGAAACCGTAGGCTGCGTAAGAAACAATTCTTCAGCCGCACGAGTAAAGCTGCTATGGCGAGCTACGGCTTCAAAAACCTTTAACTGGTGCAAAGTCGCATTCTGCAAAATGAACTCTCCTGATTCGAGAAACGATCGCTAAACAAAACAATCAAACCTTCAAAACTTGCATTAATTCGGGCTTCTAAAACCACTGCATAGAAATCAATCTATGAATCTTATAGACAACAGTGATTTTTTCTTATAGGTTTTGTAGCTATGATAATACATAAGAGCAATATGCTCCCTTCCAATTTGGCGTTGCACGATTCAGAATTTTGCTGGAGTGAGTTTGCTGACTGTGCTGTATCGCAGTATGAAACTTGATTCCAACAGGTCGATCCCGTGTAACGCTTTTCTTATGGCTCCAGATGATAGACCGAATGCTTTTTCTCTGAGCCGATCGCAACAGAACTTTAATTACCAAAATCAGCATTCTCATTGTAAAGTTCAATGGGGTGACTACAGTTGTAATGTTCTGTACTGCGCTTTATCCGTTACCCTCTACCCTTACGATCGCTCACTATGGCAGATATTGTTGATATTGCAGTTGGCGCTGGCTCATTTGAAACGCTCGTAACCGCTGTGAAGGCGGCGAATTTAGTCGATGCGCTGAAAAGCCCAGGTCCGTTCACGGTCTTCGCACCGAATGATGATGCGTTTGCGAAGCTTCCACCAGGAACGATTACAACCCTTGTCCAAAATATTCCACAACTGTCCCGCATTCTGACATTTCATGTTGTTGCTGGGAAGTATATGAAAGCAGATTTGGAAAAGCTAGAATCATTGCCTTCTTTGGAAGGTTCACCGATTCCGTTTCACTTCGAGGATGGTTTTGAAGTGAAGAATGCAACGGTATTAGCAGCAGATATCGAAGCGGATAACGGTGTCATTCATGTGATTGATACCGTCATTCTGATGGGCTAAGAATCAGATGAATGAATGGAACGATCGTGGAAACGCGATCGTTTTTTGATGGATTTTGCGTTTACCCGACGATTGTAGAGACGCGATGGCATCGCGTCTCTACCCGTCGTTACGCCACGTTACGGGTCGATCGTCATGGGTTTTACCGATAATTCTGATTCTGAATTTCACGGATTCGCGATTCAGGACGCAAGAATCGATCGAGCTGTGATTCAAAAAACCGTCGATTTGCCATTAAGTGATTCGGATTCGGATCATCTAACGGATACAACAACGCACAGCGCAGTGCTTGAATCACCGCAGAAGTAACACAATACATCGATCGCTGAAAACTGACTGCAAGTTGAACCAGCATGTCATCTTCACCGCGACAATGTTGCTTGTAATATTCCACCAAGTATGGCGGGAGGAAGTGCAACATATCTTGAGCCAAGAATGTCGGCGGAATTCCAGCCGTTCCCACCGGGAATTTGTCTGCGTACAGAACGCCGTAATGGAAGTCTTTCTGCTCGTCTGGAACTTGTCCAGCTTGCGCGTTGTAGGACTTCGTTCCTCGGAAAGGAGCCGTTCTGTAGAAAACTGCTTCCACGTAAGGTAATGCAGCCTCATACAGCCAGGTGAATCCTTTCGATTTTGGGATGATCTCGTAGCATTCACCATCAATGTAAACATGGTGGTAAATCGGACGACCCGCGATCGCGAAAATTCCATTCACCAGAAAATCCATCGCTTGTGGAACGGTTGCGATCTTGCCCTCATCATACAAATCGGACATCTCGAAGAACACAGGAGCCATCACTTCCCAGAACAATCCAAGATTCGCATAGTACGATGCTTGACGGCACTGCTCCAAGAACATATCCGGGAACAGCTTATACAATCCAGCCATCAATGGATTTTTGCGGAAGTAGGCTTTGATTGCTCGATCGGCATTCGCTTTGTATTCATCAGAATCCAAGTACGGATCGAACTGATTTACCGGAACATACATGCCACGATGCCACAACATCGCACGCATACATTCTTCAGCGAATTCCATGTTGATGCGATCGTGCCAGAGGTGATGCAACCCACGCGGCAGTTTCTTGTTCAGTTCGCCTTTTTCCATGAACTCGATCAGTTCAGGGTGCGCTTCCGCAGTTCCACGCCAGATCCGCAAATCTGCATCATCACCCGAATAGTGATTGTGGCGCTTCATGTACTCGTCTGAAATGAAGTACTTGAACACTGGCAACGGATTGAGGAACACTTGCTCACCGATGTAGAGCAAATCGCGCCAGTAGAAATCCATCGGAACTGCATACGCCTTGTACAGTCCGATAATCTGCATTAAATTCTCAGGCGTATCTGGGAGCATTGCGCCACCTGCTTCCATGCGGTGAATCACTTCCGCGAATGGATGTTGCGACGGTGGTAGCTTAGTTTTGGTGGGAGCGGGCATATTCATGTGGAACTCTCTCCTGGGTCAGTTAAGAACGATCGACCGAATTAAACGCAACTTGTTCGACTTGAGGAATGGCAGCCGTCACCAGCGATTTTGTAGTTTGCTCACTCCAGCGCACTAACCAACTGGGCTGAATCCCAAACCAGAAAATGAGTGCTGTCAATACGAGCGCAGGAACGTACTCGGTGAAGTTGACTCTGGGGAAGTAAGCGGTGGCATTGTCGAGTTTGCCAAAGCAAGTCCGGTTCAGCAGAATCACAAAGTAAACCGCTGTTAAACCTGTTCCCAAGATTGCGACTAAAGTTGGAATCGGGAAGGTCGAGAAGCTGCCTTGGAACACGAGAAATTCAGCGACAAATCCAGCAAGTCCAGGAATTCCAGCACTTGCCATTGCAGCGAGAACTAACAATGCACTCGTGAGCGGTAAGCCTCGAATCGGATTTAGCAAACCGTTGAGAATATCGCGATCGCGGGTTCCCGTTTTCGATTCGACCAATCCCACTAAGTAGAACAACAGCGCCAGAATCAAACCATGCGCCACCATCTGCGAGACAGCGCCCACCATTGCGAGAGGTGTTAATGCAGCGGCTCCGAGCAACACATAACCCATATGCGCGATCGAGCTAAATGCCACCATTCGCTTAATGTCATGTTGCGCCAGAGCAGACAACGCCCCATAAAGGATCGAAACGGCTGCAATAATCGAAAGTCCAGGAGAAACCAGCTTCCAAGTTTCCGGGAACATTCCAAGTGCAAATCGCACCAGACCATATGTTCCGAGCTTCGCCAAAATTCCACCCAGCAAGATAGCTACCGGAGTCGAAGCCTCAACATACGCATCGGGCAACCAGGTATGCAGCGGAACTAACGGAGTTTTGATCCCAAATCCAATCAGAACCAGCGTCAACAGAATCAATTGAACATTCTGAGGGAGAGCCGTGGTACTGATGTCGCTGTAATCGAAGCTTGGAGCATGACCTAACCAAGCCATACCCAGGAATGCTGCCAAAATCAGAACGCCTGAGATTGCGGTGTAGATCAGAAACGTCATTGCTGCATATTCACGCTTCTGTCCGCCCCAAATCAGGATTAGCAGATAGAACGGAACGAGTTCAACTTCGTAGAACAAGAAGAACAGCAACAAGTTTTGAGCGAGAAACGCACCTGCAACCCCAGCATTCACGATCAGTAACAAGGAGTAAAACAATTGGTGGCGCTGCAATGTT
>JADEXW010000327.1 GCA_015206935.1 Pseudanabaenaceae cyanobacterium LEGE 13415
GATTTTAAGTCGATCGAACATTATCGATCGTATTTGGTCGCTTCAAGATCCGCCGACTGAGGAAACGGTTAAGTCTCACATCAAAGGTTTACGCCAGAAACTCAGAGGTGCAGGCGCTCCAGAAGATTTCGTCGAAACTGTTCACGGAGTTGGCTATCGATTAAGGCAGTCGAAATAAATCTACCCGATTTTTACCCGATTTCTGCCCCGCATTTCCACCCCAAGCCCCTACTCTAAATTTCTAGAGAAATCTGGGAAATCTCTTTGCGTTCAAATGACGCATAGCTTCGGTCGCTGGGAAAGGGAAACACAAACGATTCAAGCACATAGGACGAATCGAAAGTGAAGAACTGTACCGAAGTTCCTAATCTGCTTGTGATGAGTCTCCACTCGTTATGAGCAGTTTTTTTTTCAAATTAATTGGACAAAAAATAGATAGGGAATAAGCTACAGTTCTAGATCTCAGACTTACTCTGATAAAGCTGTTTCAATGCCTGCAATGTAATTTGACTACGCGAATAGCAAGGTAGAAACGCAACCCAAACATACAGCACCCAGGTCACACCACCGCCCAGTAAATTTCGCTCAGTCATATTGCTCAACACCACCTGAAGCAGAAAGAGAAACGGCAAAATATACTCAGAAGTCTTATCAATGCGAATCAAATAAAGCGATCGCATAAAATTCACGCCCAACGTCCACAAAAACACCGAAGTTCCAATCCAACCAAACGCAATCAATAGCTCTAACAATCCATTATGTGCGTGAGGTGCGGGCCATCCAATCGCTTGCCAAACCGTTCCCGCATGGCTGTATTCTCCCTGCCAAAATGCCTCGTATCCATAGCCCAGCCAAGGTCGCTGATGGATAAACTCCCAAACCACTGGGAAAAGCTCATCCCGACCCGAAACCGTCAGATCTTTACCAAACCATCCGAACACCGTTTCAAGATTGTCAAGCAGAAAAAACGCGATCGAGCCTAATCCAACTGCGGTCACTAACAACACGATAAACGACATCACTCCAAAGCCGAATTTGCGGGAATGACAGATATAAATCACAAATGATAGAACTGCGAATGAAATTAATCCAGTTGACGATCGAGAAGCTGCAACCAGAAATGCACTGCTAATTAATCCAAAAACAATCAACCTTTTTTGCGGCTTAAACAAATCATTGTTTAGCAATGCAAGAAAGAACGAGCCGCACAACGCCATTTGATTCCCCAAACCTTGTTTGTGCATGTAAACGCCTCTCCATGAGCCTGTATGGGGTGGCTGTGTCATCGTTCCAAATCGAGGCACAAAAGCACCTAACATTAAGCTCATGACTGCAACTGCACAAAACGCATAAATCAACGCTTGAACTTGCTGCTTAAAGTTGAAACAGGTTGCAAAGTAAGTTCCAAAGATAGTGGCTCCAAAGACAATAATGCTGCGCCGCCAAGTAAATTGGGGATAATCAGACCAAGTAGTTGAAGCAACAACCAAGATCACGACTAACCAGACAATCATGTTTCCTCTGGTTATGTGAGTTAAAACTTTTCTCCATCGGGGCAGCATCAATAGAAAGGAAAGTGTATAAATTCCCATGTTGATCGCAGGCTCTAGAAAGTTACCCTGCACATCAAGAACAATTTGGCTTCCAGTTCCACCGTAGAGAAAAACATTGATTGGATTTCCAGTGAGAAATGTAAGTGCTAAACAGAGAAACCAAAATTCTAAAGCTTTAATAGTCATTTGCCGTTTTAAGTTGCGAGAGGAAGAACTTGAGATAAACCACGATCGACACAAATAAAAATTTCGGTTGTTTCAAGATAAAAGTACGATCGCTCTTAAAGGCTCGATTGACAAAATCAACGCCGATCGATGCGGGTGACTTTAATCGCAATGTTTGTCGCGCAAGATACTGTAAGTAAGACGCATAGGCTGAAGCATAATGTCGATCGACTAGCTCAGGATTCATCAGTCTCGCTTTCTCAATTAGTTTGTGCCAGCCTTCTTCCATGCGGTACAACGTTGAAGATAGCCCAGTATTGTGAACGCGATATCGAACTAAAACGCGATCGATACCTTCAATCAATGCGCCATAGTTCTGCATACTTCTAAACAACAGTTCAATATCTTCGGAATAGTTAATCGTGTGATCAAATCCTTGTAGCTTCTCGAATAGTTCACGCCTGATGACAACATTCGATGTCGTGACTGTTGGATTGAGATAGAAAAAATCTGCGGCTGATAGATTTGTTAATGGACAGTTTGTGAACTTATTCGTTGGAACACCTTCAACTGTAAGAAATTCAACTCTTGCAAAGCTAACTTGCACTTCTGGATGTGAATCCATAAATTCGACATGAACACTGAGCTTCTCAGGCAACCAGCGATCGTCTGCATCTAAAAAAGCAATCAGTTCACCTTGCGATCGTATGGCTCCATGATTTCGTGCGGACGAAACACCGCGATTCGATTGAGAAATTAGTTTAATACGATCGTCATCATAAGCATTCACAACTTCCTGAGTGTGATCCGTCGAACCATCGTCAACAATCCATAGTTCCCAGTCGGTGAAACTCTGAGCGAGAACCGAATCGATCGCGTCTGACAGTAAATGAGCTGCATTGTAAGCAGGAATCACAACAGAAACTTTCATCACTTTGACCAAGAGAGCGATCGACCAAACACATACCGCGTTGCCCAAACCACAAACACAGGCAACGCTAATAAATGCACTACCAACACACAAGCCGCAACCGTGAGAATATTCCATTGCACTGAAACTAGGAGTGCTGCTGCGAATATCACTGTAAAAATCAGATTCCAGCGCAAACTAATCCAACCTTTATCAACACTGAGCAACAATTGTTCAGCCGCCAGCGCGAACGGGCGAGGAATCGCAGATAAGCAAATCAGAATCATGACTGGAACAGCTTCAATCCATTTCTGACCAAACACGATCGGAACATAAAACGGAGCTAGACTACTTTGCAATACAACCACAGGAAGCGCGATCGCAGAAATCACTTTCAAACCCTTAAAGTACTTTTCTCGAAGTTGGTTAACATCTGTTCGCACCTCACAAAAATAAGGCAGTAATGTAATCGCAAACATTCGGATCACATTCAAACTAATACCGAGTCCTGCATTAAAGGCAAAATAGTAAACCCCTAACGCTTCCACACCAATGAAGCGCCCAACCAAAAGATAGTCTAAATTCGCTCTCAACTTATCGAGTAACCCGATCGCGATCGGATCTTTTGCAAACCACAAAATCTCCTGCCATCGCTCAAAAGAAACCGTTTTGGGAGGTCGCCAACGATGATTTTTCAAATACACGGTTAGCCAACTCACATTAGATAGCACATGCGACAGCACAATGCTCCACATTCCAAAACCCATCAGAGCAAACGCGATCGTTAAAACATTACTAATGACCGAATTCGTCATATTCGCGATCGCAATCACCTTAATCCGGTTCTCACGCAAAATCAGCCCAGATTGGACTGTAAACACTGGAAGAATCAGGTAAACCGAAGCAACCACACAAATCGGCAAAATTACTTGTGAATCATGATAAAACCAAGCGATCGGGAAAGCTGCAAGACATTGCACCACAAATACAACAATACAAACAATCCAATTGAGCCAGTACACTGTATTAGATAGAACACTGACCTCTTTTTCGTCTGCTTGGATCAGCTTGCTTGTGATTCCTCCTTGGACTGCAAACACATTCGCAAACTCAACGATGAGAAACACGATCGCAGTTAAACCATAGTCATATGGAGTCAAAGAACGCGCCAAAATCACAACGGTTCCAAGCCGCATGATTCGGTGCGCCAATTCCATCAGTGCCATCCAACTAAAGCCGCGAACAAGTTGATTTGATAACTGAGACTTGAGCTTGCTGATCCACACCGTTCGATAGTCCTTTCACTAAATAAGCAACTGAGAAACAGGATTGCTCCAATGCTTCACAACACTGTGATGAATTGCAAGCGTGTTTAAGCCATCATGAGTCCAAACATATCCCGCAGTCTTGAGATTTTGAAACAATGTTTCTTTCGTTGCTAAATCCAGATGAGCATTCTCAAAGTTAATACAATCCGGTGGATCAACTAAATTCAATGCCATCTCAACGACGACCGCATCAAATCCTTCTGTATCAATCTGTAGAAAGTCAATTTTACCCAAATCAAACTGTTCAATCAGCGATCGTAGACTCAAACAAGGAACATTCACCGCTTCAATTTCGTGCGGTTTCACGCCATGTTTTAACAAATGCTGCTTGTTGAAAGATGCCCATTGCGGTGCCCAAGTACACTCCGCCCACCGACCTGTTTCCGCAACTTTATAGAAGGTCGCAGAACCGTCTTTTTCCGCGATCGCGGCTTGAGCAATTCGAGCATTTGGAATGTCCCCATACACCGCTTTGAGCTTGCGAAATGAACTCTCGATCGGTTCAACCAGAACGGCACGAACATTGCGTCTCCGAATGAATCCAGAAATGGGATCGTTTGACACTCCATCACATGCACCAACCTGGACTAAGGTTGCATTCGGATTGTATTCCCAATAGTAAGCAAGTGCAAGTTCAACTCCATTCAGCGTTGAAGCTGGAAGTCGCTTTTGAAGCTCGTAAGGTGTTTTATTGATTAGCGATCGGATGGCTTGTTTGATAGAGTACATAAGTTAGTCCTGTAAAGGAGACGGAACAGGGAGCTTTCTCACAAAGCGTTGTGCTTGGAGACTCCTGAAGTAGTTTTTCAGCAACAGCAAAACACGCTCAATCTGACGAACATGCTTGAATCGATAGTTAAGATATCGGACATTCAGCAATTGACGCTCTAGGATAATTGCTTCAGTGATTCGCTCTGAAGCCACCTCAGCCGCAACTTGCACAATCGGATGACCATATTGATGAATTAACTTTGAGAGTAGAAACTGAGTGACTTTGTTGTATCGTGCAGGCATCGAAAATAGAGAGTCTTTGAGGCTATCTGGCTCTTTCTGCGGTTCTACAAATCCAGTCCAAACACAGAGCGGCTCTGCTTCAAAAAACAACGGCTCTCGAATCTGTAGTGTGCGATAAATCTCTTGATGCCAAGCATCTTCAATCTGGCTACCAACTTGTAGATTAGACTGAATTCGATCAGTTCGCCAGAACAATCCCCCGTTTGAAATGCCCTCACAAAAGAACAATCGAGCATACACCTCGAATGGACTATACAATCCTGTCCGAAACCACCGACCTCTAGAAGTTTGACCAAGCGGAATCGATACACCGTTTTCCTCTAATCGAATCTCTTGATTTCGCATCACTAGAGCAACATTGTGAGTATTGCTCGATCGCACATTTTTTTCAATGAATTCTGGATAGAGATAGTTATCATCCTCCAGCACAAAAGCATATGTTCCACCCATCATTGCACTAGACTGAAACGCATAGTCCAAATTTCTTGTGCGTCCTAGATTTTGAGGATTCGGTTTGTAGAAAATTCGAGCATCATTAAATGCTTCAACAACCGTTTTTCCCTCTTGTTCAGGTGAATCATCTAGAACGATCGCTTTCCAATCGGTGTAAGTTTGATTGATCAAAGTGTCGATCGCTCTTTTCAGCAAATCGGGTCGCTTGTAAGTTGTAATTCTGACTTCACAAAGTGACATTATTCACCTCTAAGAGTAGTAAGCAAGGCGCTTTTCGGGCAGAAAACACCAATCGAAGTTTTCAAAAAAGCCCTCTGGCGATAACCATTGTTTCCAAAGCGATCGACATTCATACTGCAAATCTACAAAGTCTTCAGCCGACAACGATTGATGAAATTCAACAATCTTTTCGCCTAAATGCGGCAAGTCTTTTTCCTCAACCCAAACACAGTACTTTTTCCAATCAATCCAGGGTTCTAATGGCATCACACAATCTGTGTTCAGCAGCACCGGAATTCGCCCACAGGAGAGTACTTCATACAATCGGTTTGAATAGTTCCCTGCACCTCGACAACAGAACACATAGTCACTGTTTGTCATGTTCTCTACAAACTCCATTCGTGTACGTTTCTTCTCGTCCGGACTCGGAGCATGAAAAAATACAGCTCGATCGCGAATGATAAAGTTCGTCTCGATGCTGGGATCATTTGATAGCAATTGCAGTGCGGAGTATCTCAGAGATTGACCTTTATAGAGCGAGGCTTTGATTGTTCCTTGAGTGGCTAATCGATAAGCATAATACAGCGGTGCTTGTATCTTTC
>JADEXW010001051.1 GCA_015206935.1 Pseudanabaenaceae cyanobacterium LEGE 13415
GTCCCGCTCCGAATAGTTCTAGCGTGGCATTCTCGGATGTGGAGAAAGCGCCTCAAGAATTGCGCTCTTACATCAACGATTTGGCGCAATTAGGGGTTCTGACTTCGCAAACGAAATCGGGTGACAATGCGTTATTTGAGCCGAATAAAACGATTACGCGGCGGACTTATGCGCGGTGGTTAGTGGAAGCGAACAATCGAATTTATCGCGATCGACCTGCGAGACAGATCCGGTTAGCGGTGGAAACCGGACAATCTGCGTTTCGAGATGTGACTGCGAAAGATGCAGATTTTCCAGTGATTCAGGGGCTTGCAGAGGCGGGATTGATTCCAAGTCCGCTTTCTGGAAATAGTGGAGCGAATTTGTTCCGCCCGGATGCACCTTTGACGCGCGAAGACTTGATTTTGTGGAAGATTCCCGTCGATACGCGACAACCCTTGCCGACCGCCACGATCGAATCGGTGAAACAAACTTGGGGCTTCCAAGATGCGAATCGGATTGATCCAACGGCGTTAAGAGCGGTGTATGCGGATTTTCAGAATGGTGATCAGGCGAACATCCGACGGGCGTTTGGCTTTACGACGATCTTTCAACCGAAGCGATCGGTGACTCGTGCGGAAGCGGCGGCGGTATTGTGGTATTTCGGATTTCAGGGGGATGGGATTTCGGCACAGCAAGCTTTGAAGGGCGAGACGAAACCGCAGTAGGTTTTGTCGATCGTATTCGCATCCTGTGTAAATTCGAGAAATTCGCTTCGTTTGAATCGGCTAAAGCCCCCTAAATCCCCCAAATTTGGGGGACTTTGGAAGTGGAGAACGCCTTGGAATTAGAGAAATTTTTCTGGTTCAAAGTCCCCCAGAATGGGGGATTTAGGGGGCGAAGGATTGTCTACCCAACCTGACGATTTCCAGCATCCGGCTCCGCACTATTTAAGCGCGATCGATTCACCTCGATTGCAGTTCTCGATCGCGTCAGTTTGAACTTCGGCATCTTGTCAGGCTTGCCCATTCCATAAGTCAAGGCATAACTCTGAGACAACCCCCACAACC
>JADEXW010001052.1 GCA_015206935.1 Pseudanabaenaceae cyanobacterium LEGE 13415
GATCGCATCCGCCATTGTTTCATCCCATAAAACCTGAGATTGGAAAAACGAATTGAACCAACGACTACCGCCTTTTCCAGCATGAGCGGCAAAGATTTTTTGTAAGCGATCGCGATATCGTTCTGGCTCTAATCGAATTTCATCGATCGGTGGAATGTACTGCTTATCCTCTGGGGTCAAACTTTCCAATCCTTGCCGCGCCACTTTGCGAGTGACTTCGATCGGTGTATTCAACGCAATCACAGGCAATTGCTTCTCTTTTGCAAAGCTAATAATCGGATAGTAAAACTCCCAAGAATAGCCCCAGCGCTTATCGAATTCGGTGAACTCTCGCAGCATAGTTTCCGTTGAAGCACCCGCGAGATAACTATCCAAACCAGATTGAAACGGACGCTGGAACATTTCCATACCGATCGCTAATTTGGGATTTTGTTGATGAAGCGATCGAATAATTTCCAACTGAGCGCGATGATCCGCCTCACTGTCATGTGTTTCACCAAGATAAATCACTCGCGATTGTTTCAACTGTTTCAAAACAGTCTGAGTATCTAATTTCTCTTGCGACGGCGTTGTAATCGTTGGAGTTTGAGCGTAACTGGGTGCAGACCATAAAACAAAGAGACTCAGTGATAAAGCACAAAGTTTTGCAATGGATCTTCCTGTCATGCGCCTTCTCCAACAATGGTTTCAATTTGCTCTGGATCAGTCGGTAAATCACTGCTCAAGACTTCCGAACCTTCAGAAGTCACTAACACATCATCTTCGATCCGAATGCCACGAACATCTGAGAACTCCGCTAATCGATCCCAGTTCACCACTCTATGATATTTCTCTCGTCGTTCTGGATCGTTGAGAATTGCTGGAACTTGATAAAAACCAGGCTCGATCGTCACAACCATTCCCGCCTTCAAAGGTCGATCGAGTCGCAAATATCCCAATCCAAATCGCTCACTGCGCGATCGACCTTTTTCATAGCCAGCCAAATCACCCAAATCTTCCATATCATGCACATCTAAACCTAATAGATGCCCGATTCCATGTGGAA
>JADEXW010001053.1 GCA_015206935.1 Pseudanabaenaceae cyanobacterium LEGE 13415
GTGTGAAGAAATGGAGCAGCAAAACTGCGATCGAGTGTTTGTCAAATTAGCTCACGGATCATCCGCTTCGGGTGTAGTTGCTTATGAACGGCGAGCAAGCGCAGAACGAGCGATTACTAGCGTGGAAAGAGTAGCTGAAGGAGAACTGAAATTCTATAACTCTCGTGAGATTCGACAATACCGGGATTCGCGAGAGATTGCAGATATCATTAACTTTCTGGCGCGAGAACGGGTACAGGTTGAAGCTTGGATGCCGAAAGCTCGGATTGAGGGGCGCGGATTTGATGCGCGAGTGGTTGTGATTGGCGGAAAAGCGCGGCAGGTGGTGTTGCGGTTGGGAAATAGTCCGATGACTAACTTACATTTAGGCAACGATCGACGAGAAGTAACAGCACTTCCTCGATCTCTTGCTCCTGAAACTTGGGCAGAGATGATGCAAACCTGTGAACGGGCGGCGGCTTGTTTCCCGAAAAGCTTTTATTGTGGCATTGATTTATTAATTGCACCCAATTGGAAGGATCATTACATCTTAGAAATGAATGCGTTTGGCGATTTATTGCAGGGCATTACCTGGAACGGGCAAGATACTTACACAACAGAGATTGAAATGTTGATGGAGCGGCAACAATGCTCAACATAAATCAAATTGTTGGAACACATGACATTCTGTTTATCACGTTTGATACGCTCAGATATGATGTTGCGAGAGATTTGCTGGTTCAAGGTCGAACTCCGAATCTAGCCTCAGTTTTGCCGCCTCAAGGCTGGGAAGAGCGTCATTCGCCCGGAAGTTTCACTTATGCGGCTCACCAAGCCTTCTTCGCCGGATTTTTGCCCACTCCGATCACTCCTGGCATTCATCCCCGTCCGTTCTCCCTCAAATTTGAAGGCAGCACCAGTACACGCCCCGAAACTTGCATTCTCGACCATGACAACATTGTGAGTGGACTGGCTGCAAAAGGCTATCACACGGTTTGCATTGGTGGCGTTGGCTTTTTTAACAAGCTCAATCCATTAGGCAATGTGCTTCCATCAATGTTTAAT
>JADEXW010001054.1 GCA_015206935.1 Pseudanabaenaceae cyanobacterium LEGE 13415
GGCCTGTGTAAGACGTATGATCCAGGGAGCGGAACGCCCGCGCGGCATGGAAAGCCGTGTCGATGCCTGTCGCTGCCCGCTCCAGATCGGACGCGATGGCGGCCGCGCGGCCGTTGCCGTCGAACTGCTTGGTTGCGCTGGTCGGGGCGTGGTCGAACATGCTGAGCGTCCTTTCTGACACCCAGCCTGCGGTCTATGTTTGTGCGTTGACATGACCAAGTTTTCGGCCGTTTCGCACAGGTTTTCCCTATTAAGAGCCTGTGGATAACCGAGTGCAGAAATGCAACACCCTCGCAATGCGCAACTGATAATTAAGGGAAAAACCTAAAGGCCATTAAGATATCATTAAGCACTTCTCTGTATGCTGCTTGCCAACCCGATCTTGAATGTCAATGGTCACACCAAGGGGGCACTCGCGGAACAAGGCGCTGCAAAGGCGCGTTGGACTGCATCACTCACGATAGCCAACAGGAGGGCAACTGCAATGTTCTTTGTTCTCGAACGGCTTGATGATCACGAGAAAGCGCGGATCGAAAAAAGCATCCGTGCGGTGGTCGAGCGTAGCTTAGGAGATGCGGTTAAGGATGTTCGCATCGACTGGGACCAGATGCGTGAAGATGAAGCACGGATCGAAGTATTCATCTCTATCGAAGCAGCCACTGATCCAAAGCAATGGCGCAGTGGCTTCGCGGGGTTAACGTCGCGCATAAGGTCCGCAATGGGTGAGAAGCTTGAGAATGTTTTCCCCATCTTGATGGCAAAAGCTGCCTAGTAGCCGTGGACGGTGCTGCGCTTGATACTTCAATGGGCACCGGCTTCTTAGAGGTGGCAGGCAAGCTGCTAGATCAGCAGACCTCTGAACAGGTTACAAAAGCGCAGATGCGGCGTGCAGCAAGTTCGCTATACTACGCGCTATTCCACTCGCTCTCGTTTCACTTTGCCAATGCCTTGGTTGGCCCGAATCCCACTGGAGGGTTAGCAAAGGCTTGGGTTGAAGTGTATCGCGGCATGGAACACAAGAACTGTGTTGCAGCATGCAATGA
>JADEXW010000328.1 GCA_015206935.1 Pseudanabaenaceae cyanobacterium LEGE 13415
GTGTTGCCGAAATCGGTTTATGAAGAACTACGATCGAGCTATCAAATCAAAGTTGCAGCAGCAGAAAGAGCCTTGAGAGACTTTTACAATCGTCGATCGGAGAAAGCAACAGAAATTGCTGTTCAAGATTCGAGATTTGATGCAGTGCGACGAAGATTGTTACTCGCTGAGAAGAATGCGCTGAATGATGCGTTGAGGAAGCGAATCTTGTCGGAAGACATTGTGCGATCGCGCTTGAAGACTATTGATGAACAATTGCTGAAGGTTGAGGATGACTGAAATGGTAGGGTGAGAAACGAGATAAAAACGGCGGAATTGGATTATGCAGCAAGAACCGAGACGATCGATCGTAGAGATTGGAGGTAAAAAATATACAATCATTTCAGATGATAACTATCTGAAGCAGATTAGAAAGCGCTTTGAACCGAAAATGGTGGAACTATTCAAAACAGTTGCAAAAGATAGTGAAGTCATTTTAGATATTGGTGCAAATATTGGATGTACAGCAATCTTGTTCGGTGAGCTAGCAAAGCAAGTTTATGCTTTTGAGCCGTCTCAAAGTACCTGCTACTTTCTTGAGAAGAATGTGAGCCATTCGGGGCTGAAGAACATTACGATCCAAAACATTGGACTGGGAGCAGAAGCGGGTGAGTTTACGTTAACGTTTTCACCTGCGAATCGATCGGGTGGTTTTGTCTCGAATCAAACTCAAATTAATACAGGTCATGTGACTGAAACAATTACGATTTGCAAACTTGATCAGGTGATTCAATCTCTCAATATTTCAAAGATAGATTTTATCAAAATTGATGTCGAAGGCTTTGAGGGACAAGTACTTCGAGGCGCAACACAAACCCTTTTAACCTATCAGCCAGTCATTGTTCTAGAGTTAAATCATTGGTGTCTGAATGCGTTTCAGCGGACATCGATTCCAGACTTTTTTGATTTTCTACGATCGACATTTCCAATTCTTTTAGCGATCGATGATTCTAACTATCTGAACTTACACAATGAAGATGAAAGCTACACAGTGATGTATTACCACATTTTGCAAGGAAACTTCCCAAATCTCTTAGCCGCTTTCGATGAGAGCAAGCTTGAACAATTCAGGAAGTCCTATCAACACGGATTCGCGCCGAATGGGTTTCGGAGCTATCTACGATCGATTAAAAGAAAGATCAGGCTCTAATGCACCTTGCTGAATGTTCATCGAATTTGCTCGAATTTGCTCGATCGCCCAAAGAATCGTTTCAGGAGTTGCAGGAGACGGAAGCGACACAGAATCAACCTGACCGAAAGCAGCGATCGCAGATCTGATCGCTTCTCGAACAGATAATGCCAACATAAACGGCGGTTCTCCGATCGCTTTACTTCCATAAATTACTCCATCTTGTGCCGCGCGTTGTAGTAGATGAACATTGAAGGCTTCAGGTACTTCGCAAATGGTTGGAATTTTGTAAGTACTTGGTGCATCGGTTCTGAGCCGTCCTTGAGCATCCCAAACTAATTCTTCCATTGTGAGCCAGCCCATTCCTTGCACAAAGCCACCTTCGATTTGACCTCGATCGATCAGCGGATTCAGTGATTCGCCAACATCATGCACAATGTCAACTTGGCGCAGTTTGAACATTCCCGTTAAACCATCAACTTCAACTTCACTCACGGCTGCACCATAAGCAAAATAGTAGAAGGGTCTACCTTTCCCAGTTTCAGCATCCCAAGAAAGGTTTGGTGTTCGATAGTATCCGGTTGCTGAAAGTGAGACTCGATAGCCATAAGCTTGCCGTACTGCTTCATCGAATTCAATTCGCGTACTGGGGTAAGTTCTGCAATAGATCCAGTCATTCTCGAACACTAAATCGTTTGGGGTATCTAGTTCAAGTAACTGTGCCGCTACGATCGCAATTCGAGCTTTCAAGGTTTCACAAGCATTTTTTACGGCTTGACCGTTGAGATCAGCACCACTTGAAGCCGCAGTTGCAGAAGTATTCGGAACTTTATCAGTGCTGGTGTGCATCATCCGAATCCGATCCATGTTCACGCCCAATGTTGTCGCTGCAACTTGTAGCATTTTAGTGTGCAAGCCTTGTCCCATCTCAGTCCCACCGTGATTGAGTTGAATACTACCATCGGTGTAGATGTGAACTAATGCACCTGCTTGATTGTATTGAGTCTTGTTGAAAGAGATTCCGAACTTTACTGGAGTGATTGCGAGTCCGCGTTTTTTGTAGCGGTGCGATTGGTTGAATTGTGCGATCGCTGTTTTCCGCTCTGAAAAGTTCGATTTTTCTTGCGCTTCGTTCCAAACTCGCTCAATTCGATTATCAAAAATCTCTTGTCCGTAATGCGTTGTATTCGTTTCACCAGAACCATAGTAGAAGTTCCGTTCTCGAACCATCTCAGGTACAAGATTCAATGTTCGAGCAATCCGATCGACAATATCTTCGATTACAACCATTCCTTGAGGTCCACCAAAGCCCCGAAACGCTGTGTTTGAGACTTTATTCGTATATGCGATCGCGCCTCTGACTTCTAAGTTCGGAATGTAATAAGCATTGTCAACATGCAGCATTGCACGTAGCAACACAGGCGGCGAAAGATCTAAGCTCCAACCCCCATCAGAATAAAGATCCACATCAAGGGCTGTGATTTTTCCAGTATCAGTAAATCCGACTTGGTAAGTTCCAAGAAAACCATGCCGCTTTCCGGTCAAGGTCATATCATGCGATCGCTTTAATTTCACGCGCACCGGACGATCTGTTTTATGAGCCGCAAGAGCCGCGATCGTTGCGTAAGGATTGGCTTGTGATTCTTTGCCACCAAAGCCGCCACCCATCCGAATACAAGTGACAATCACTCGATTTGATGGGAGTCCTAATGCTTGAGCAACAATGATTTGAGTTTCGGTGGGGTGCTGTGTTGAAGAATAAACCTGATAGTTCCCTTCACCGTCTGGAATCACCCAGCTTGCTTGAGTTTCAAGGTAAAAATGGTCTTGCCCATTCATTGAAACTTCACCGCTTAACTGATAATCAGAGCTAGAAAGAGCGCTTTGAACATCACCACGTTTGATAGTGGGTAGCTTTGAATGAAAATTATCTTTAGCGATCGCATCTTTAATACTTAAAATCGGCTCTAATGGCTCATAGTCTACTTTCACTTTAGAAGCTGCTTCCCGCGCTGCATCATCGGTTTCGCCAACTGTCCAGACAACAGCTTGCCCCCAGTAGCTAATTTCCTCAGTCGGCAACAGAATTTCATCATGCACAATCACGCCTGTATTGTTCAAACCCGGAACATCATCAGGAGTGATTACTGTCACAAAACCTTCGACTTCGGAAGCGCCAGAAGTATCAACCTTGAGTAGTTTTGCTTTTGCACAAGGAACCATGACCGGATAGACAGAGAGCATTCCAGCAGGCAAACGCTGTTCATCCGTGTAAATCGCTTTTCCAGTGACATGAAGTTCTGCACTTTCATGCGATCGACTGCCAACACTCATGATTCACCCTCCATCTCTACAAAGAATTTCTCAAATAAATTGGCAACTAATAGCTTTCGATAATCCGCACTACCACGAAGATCAGTTAAGGGTGTGAAAGCTTCTCTTAACAGCGGTTTAATTTGTTGAATGGTGTCAATTGTCCAAGGTTGACCAACTAAAGTATGTTCAACTGCGATCGCTCTTACGGGTGTTGCTGCAACTCCGCCATATCCTAATCGTGCATGAATAATGTTGTTATTCGCATCGAGATCAATCACGAATGATCCAGCTACAATGCTAATGTCATCGGTTCCACGTTTTCCAATTTTGTAGGACTGACTGAGACGTTTAACAGCACCTTTAGTCATGTTCTTTGAAATGGTGACTGAAACAATGATTTCACCAGGATTTAGATCAGTTTGACGATAGCCTTTGAAGAAATCAATTAATGGAATCGTTCTGGTTTCGTTTGAATTCGCGATCGACACTTCAGCATCAAGTGATAGCAACACTGGAGGTAAATCACCGATCGGTGAAGCAGTTCCAATATTGCCACCGATCGTAGCTCGATTTCGCACTTGTTTTGCCGCAAACCAATGCAGCATTTCATCGAGATTTGGGAAAACGCCGCGTAAGTTCGTTTCAATGGTATGAAGTGGAACAGCAGCACCGATTGTTACTCGATCAATCGTTTGCTCGATGTTCCGAAGTTCCGCGACACCTTCAAGCGAGATCAAAATCGGAAAGGTCTGCCGATGATGGCTCATTTCTAAACCTAAATCGGTTGCTCCCGCGACTAAAGTTGCTTCTGGATGTTGCTGCAACAGTTCCAAAGCTTCCGATAGTTGTGTTGGGCGATAAAATTGCTGTTCCTGATTTGAGTAAGCTACCGAACTCAAATCTAAGTCTGCTTGCTTTAATCTTTCTGAAAAATGATCAGAAGGTTCTGCACCTGTGACTAATTGCGCGGCTTGTCGAATCGGAACATAGCCTGTACACCGACACAAATTTCCTTCTACGGTATAGTCATCAACTTTGCCTGTATAGTAATCGGCGAACAGACTCATGATGAACCCAGGCGTGCAGTAACCGCACTGAGAGCCACCCGTTTCCACCATTGCAGCTTGAACCGGATGAAGCTTTCCATTAGCGATTCCTTCGACCGTGACAATCTCCCGACCTGCGATCGCGCCCATTGGAATCAAACAGCTATTCACCGCTTGATATGTTGGATTTCCAGCCGGATCGCGAGAAACGATCGCCACTGTACAAGCGCCACAGTCTCCATCTCCACAGCCTTCTTTTGTGCCTGTCCGTCGAGTTTGCTGGAGATATTGAAGCAAAGTCATTGAGGGCGACACATTTTTCAGCGTAATGCGATCGCCGTTGAGAGTGAGACACAATCGATTCTCGAACGCCTGAGTCATCATGAGGGGTTACTAAAAATTAAACTTTAGCGGCTCTTGCTTTATAAGCTGCCCAACCACCATAGGTATTAGAAATGTCGGGCAAGTTGTACTCGTCGATCAGTGCTTTGGGATACAGGAAAGCGATCGCAGTTTCGTCATTGTCCAGATGCACTTCCACCGGGTACATATTCGGCGGCTCATTAGCAGCGAGATAGTCGAACTGTTCCTGTGTCATTTCATACACTTCTCCAGGAATCGAAATGCCGCCCGTTTCAGTCTCGTAAATAGCGGGATGCCAGTCTTCACCCGCAACATGCAACCGATAGCGGGGTTGAGTGGCAGCCGATCGCACAAATTCTGCTCCTTGTAGATTTTGATGATCCGGTTGTCCACGGAGAGCAGAACCACAGATAAACACACGCTGATTTTCGGGGGTTACTTTGCTTGTCACGATACCAATGCTCCTTCTGTAATGTTATAGAACTTTGAGAGGAACGATCCGATCAACATCGCTCCATCAAGGCAACTCTCTATTCTGACAGCCTTGTAGCCTAGATTTGCGGATCTTTTCATGTTGTGATTGCTACGATCGGAACATAAATCTCTCTCAATGCTGACTGCAAGATCTACCTGTATACAGTATTCTTAAATTCTGTGACAATCAAGATCAATTCCGCAACAGCACTTCTTGAACGTCCGCTGAATTTTTAGGGAGAATGAGTTATGTATCGCTTAAAAGTTGTGGTGATTGGCGCAGGGATTGGAGGACTGACCGCAGCGATCGCGCTTTCTCAATCGGGCTATGAAGTTGAAGTCTACGAACGCGCTCAAGAACTTCGCCCCCGTGGTGCAGGCATTTCCCTCTGGTCAAATGGTGTTAAGGTTCTCAATCGCTTTGGTTTGGGAGAGAAAATTGCATCGATCGGCGGTCAAATGGATCAGATGCGCTATCTCGGAATTCACGGCGAAGTGTTGAATGATATCACCCTTCAGCCTTTGATCAAGGAAGTCGGACAACGCCCTTATCCGGTGGCACGAGCGGATTTACAAGCGATGTTGTTGGAAGCATTTCCTGGAGAAGTGAATTTGGGATATCGCTGTATCGGCGTGGAAGAACACGGAGATCAAGTCACGGCAACGTTTGAGAATGGACATCAGGCAACCGGAGATTTAGTCATTGCAGCCGATGGAGTGCGATCGAACTTGCGGGAATATGTGCTTGAGCGGACAGTTCATCCAACGTATCGCGATTATGTTAACTGGAATGGATTGGTCGAAGCGGATGAAGCGATTACGCCTCCAAATAC
>JADEXW010000329.1 GCA_015206935.1 Pseudanabaenaceae cyanobacterium LEGE 13415
TGAGATCAAGAGATTGCAACTAATTTAGAAAGCTGGTTGGCGGAACACGAATTTTATCCAGGAGTTATCGATCGACTGCGATCGATTCTAAGTAGTTCAACCGATTTCTTTATCATCAGCACCAAAGAAGGGCGATTTATCAAACAACTCCTGCAAAAACAAGGAATTGAACTGAAAGACGAACAGGTTTATGGGAAAGAATCAAAACGTCCGAAACCCCAGATTTTAAGCGAATTGAAACAAACATATGGTGAAACGGCTTCGATTTGGTTTGTTGAAGATCGTCTGAAAACGTTGCAGGCTGTAGAGAAACAGGAAACTTTAGCGAACGTGGAATTATTCTTGGCGGATTGGGGATACAACACGGAATCGGAACGTCGGGAAAAGAGCGATCGTATTCACTTACTTTCTCTCGCCCAATTCATTCAGAATTTCTCGAACTGGATTTAGACAAAAAAAGAGGGCAATTTGCCCCCATAACTTTGAACCCACATAAATGAAAAATGATTGCTGTATGAAGTTTTGCTTAATAAGCCAGACCCATACTGCGCGTTGTTTCAGCACCCAGATAAACCCGAATGCTGAGGAAGTCGGTCGGACAAGCAGTTTCACACCGCTTACAACCAACACAGTCTTCAGTGCGAGGTGAAGACGCGATTTGACCTGCGCGACAGCCATCCCAGGGAACCATCTCTAGAACGTCTGTTGGGCAAGCCCGAACGCATTGCGTACACCCGATACAGGTGTCATAGATTTTGACCGTATGCGACATATTATGGAAGGCTCCAGATTAGTGCTTATGATTTGGCATCATCTGTGAGTTCTGAAAAGTCCACGATATTAACCGTCTATTCTCAGAATCATTGCCTAGTTTACTCCGCGAGGTTGTTGCACTCTTTCAGACAGTTGCAAAAGTTTAAATTGCGTAATAAGAAAGCCTGTTACAACTCGCCAGACCCAAAGACCATTTGTACCACAAACGGTTTTCCGCCTTCTTTGTGATAGCGGTCTGCCCAGTTACGAAGAATTTCATCAAGTTCTGCGATCGCGCTTTCGACTCGATCGCTGGGGATGTCCAACTCTTCCAAAACGCGCATCACTTGTCCTTGTCGTTTCGCCCAGTCTTGCATGATGCGGAAAAATCGCGCCGTGTCTTCGATCATGACGTAGGCGCGTTCTTCTTGGTCGTCTGGAGAATACGAAGCGCGAGTGAGCGCATAAAACGGCATTCCCCAAGGCGACTCGACGCGGGTGACGGTTCCAGAATAAATTAGACGACGTTTAATATGTTCCGCTAAAGCTTCACTCAGCGGCATTCGTTGATCTTCAGGGAGATCTTCTTGCGATCGAGCGTGCAGAAATTCGATCAACTCCAGGAATTGAAAGGCGTTGATCAACTGCGCGTCGGGCAGATTGGACGGAAGCTTTTGTTCGATCTGGCGCTTCTCATCAGAAGTTAGACTGCTGCCTGGAATTCTTGAGCGTCCGGGTTGCCACGGAAAATGTTCCATCCAGACATACGGCAACTGAATCAAGTACCGAGGCTCTTGAGAACCTAACATTTTGAGTAACTTGCCTTCGGTGAGTGCTTGGCGGACTTCTTCAACGATCGCTTTGACTCGTTTTGGTTCAATGTGGTGCAGATGTCCCGTCATGCGAAGATTGCCATCTTGCTCCAAATACGTCATATAAATGGCACATTTGGCGGCAGTTGCGGCAGCATCTAAAAATGCCCCGTGGCGATGTCCTCCAGTCCGCATCGCGCTAAATGCGAGATACAACATAATCTGATCCATCGCACTTGGACTGAGCAATTTGATCAGATCGAGATCGTTTGTCATGTCAGGAAGCGCCACCGCTGAAACAAAGAACACGAAAACAGTCGAAACGGCAGCAAAGTTTAGTCTACAGTGACAATTATGAAAGGACGGTGAAATCCTTCCTCTGTAGGTCAAAACTTCATCGTTAGGAAGCCGTTGGCAATTTTATCTTTAATGAATCGATAAAATGTGCTGTTCTGAACGTGCCCAACTTTCGCCAAGATTCAACAGTCGAATTCTATAGCCTTTGTTTCAAGAATGGAAAGCGATTCGAGGAGGGGCTAAATTGAGAAACGGAGGTCAACCTTCTAGAACAGTGACCTCCGTTTGAGAAGCTCATATGTTCAACGGAAGTTACATCGGCGTTGTCATGAAGTCAGCAGGAGATTCGATGCGTCCACTTCCCCGGTGGGCAAGAATGTGCGGAGTGGTGTCAGAGGCGTTTAACTGAGCGGCGGGGGAGAGACGCTCGGTAGCAATCGAACTGATAGCAACTGCTCCGATGAGCCAGCTAAAGAGTGCAACCAAAGTTTGAGCGTGCATAATAGTACGTCCTCAGTGTGATATACCCCTTTACTCGCTTTGGGGGGTCACATCAGGACAAAATTGATGGACTCATTCAAATTCGGTAGTCGTACCTACTTGACAAAAAATCAGTGTTAGTGTTCTCAATCCACACTCAGAGCTTCTACTAGAATCCAATTTCCTGACTGATTATATTTACCTAGCCCCTTCAGTAGTTGTCCGGACTGAATCTTCTGAAGTTGAGCCTCGATCGCGGCTTCTACGGTGACGATCGACCAAGTTTGCTCCGAATCATCGATCGATCTCAAGGTATACTCTTGTACTGCTTTTCGCTCAAAGATGCCGCTAAAGGGTTGAGCGCTCTTACTCGGTGGCTGAATCCAAGATCTGGCAGAACATTCGCCGCTGTTTGGATAACTTTCTGGATGATCAATGTAGTAGCGTTGCCAGTACTGCCATTCTGGGTGTGAAGGTGACAAATTGTACAGAGGAAAAATTGCTGTAGGCGCGATCGCATCAGTGACAAGGGCGAGTTGCAGCGATCGCACAGCAAGATCACGCGGCTGACAGTTTTGCTCGATGCAAAGTGCGGCTGCCATTCCTGCGGCTTGTCCAATTCCTAAAACAACGGGCTGTAAACGGGTTGCACCATTTGCCATATGTGTGACCGAGATGTTCTTTTCACAGACTAGGAAATTGTCGATCGCTCTTGGCACGAGAGCCGAGTAAGGAATCGTGAATGGTGTGCCTGTCCAACGTCCACCCCAGCGAATCGATTTGGGTTTAAGGGGAATATCGCCGCTGGGATAATGGTGATCGTTCGCGTAATTGCCGATCGCGATCGATTGACAGAAATTCTCGGCGTATTCGCACCCGATCGCTTCGACTCGAAACGGTAATGGGGCGACTTGTCCTTTTGGGAGCAAGTCTTGTTCGCGAACTGTGGTGATTCCGATCAGGCGGCGACTTTCTCGATAGTAAGGATGGAGAGCGAATGCGCCTGTGGGAAAGGTGTCTTCTGCAAGTCCGTAGCGGGTTCCAAGTTGGGATTGGATGAAGTGGGCGAAGGCGAGAGAATGATCTTTGGCTTCTTGGTGGAATCGGGCGCGGGTTTCTCGGTTTAGTAAGCGTTCTACCCCTTCGCCGTAATCGTTGCCGGAGATGGGCCAATTGATCATGAAACGATTTCCGGGCAAGCGTCCGTAATTCAGAAAGGTTTCGGCTCCGTACTTTGTCCAAGCTTGCTCGAATTTGGACGGATCGTAATTGGCGGGTTTGGGAATTTCGGGCGCGATCGCATTTCCAAAATCACGCATCACCACAACCCAGGTCGGCGCTTGAACGGGATAAGTTTGAGTCAACTCGTTATGTTCGATCGGGGCACTGGGTTCATCAAATTCAGATTGCAATTCCCAGCCCCAGCGATACGGAATGTTTCCGAGTTCGAGTAGATCTCCGAGTTCGGTTGCATCGATCGTGATTTTTGCCTCAACTTTGACGGATTGGAACTCGATCGAGAGAATGCGATCGTCCTCTCTCAAAACTTTCTCCGGAGTTTCGCCTTGAATCCACTCTAAATTAGGCAGTGCCTTCACCCAATCTGCAAAGATTTCGGCTCCAATTCGCGCTTCATACGTGAAAAAACTCACCCACGCATGATCCAATCCGTCGGGCTGTCGCTGCTCTAATTCTCGTAAAAATGCGCCCCAGAGTCCAGTTTGAAAGGCTGCGAGTTCGTTACCATCTGGAGCAGTGACACCTGCACTGGTGAGCATTCCGCCTAACCAGGGAAATTCGCTGACTAAAATCGTTTTGGCTCCCCGCCTTGCGGCTTGGATTGCTGCGGCTGTTCCTCCGGTTCCGCCTCCTACAACCAGTACATCTGCAATCAGTTTCCGCATCGATCGTTCTTCGTTCTGAGCTAAAAATCTCCTCAATCATCCCGGTAAACGGACTTTTGAGCAATGTTTTCAAAAGGATTTAGCGGTTAGAAAGCCAGCAATCAGACCAATTGCTAGAATGCAAGTAAATATTGGTGTTACTTCAATGTTTTCATCTACTGCGATCGAGCCTTGAAGGTAAAACAACTTTTCAGGCATTGATGGCAATTGCCGTAGCAACAACAATAATGATGGGATAGAACTCATTATCAAAATGTCTAAAATTGACAATTTCTTTAGATATGTATCTACCAGAAATATATAGAAGAAAACAACGCTTGTTTCCAATATCAAAGGCAAAGCAACAAAACAGAGGAGCAAGAAACACTCAAAGAAATTAGAAGAAAAGAGCTTTTCCTTAATGAAGTAGAATAATTCTTTGATGTAACCAATATGATGAAAGTAAATTGTGGTGTAGAGCGACTGAGAACAAAGATGCGTGAAAATAATCAGTACCAATAGCACTACTCCAAAGAAGTAAGCGAGCAAAATAGAAGAGAGCATCATTCTTACCTCAAGTATTATCAGTTATGTTAAACGAATAGCAGAATTATTTTTATTATTAGAAAGCAGGTTTTGAGTAAACATTCTTGATACCGCTAAATAGCACTCCGTTTTGTGCTGTCGCTGATTCAGTGTAGTCGATCGCTCTTTTTGCTAAGATTCGAGACAAGCGCTCAGGGAAATGGATTGATGACCTACAGAGACATCCTGTTGCAAGAGATTGAGACCGCCTCTGATGAGGTTCTTGCAGAAGCGATCGACTTTATTCGCTTGCTGAAAACAAAGTCAGTGAATCACTCACCCGTTGATCAAGAAGTATCAGACTCAGTAGAGACTCCCAACTTCGAGCAGCGCAATGATCCGAAAGCGGCATTTAGCAAGTTTCTAGCTCACGTGAAACAACTTCCTCTCCGACGTGCTGAACCGTTGCGACAAGAGGCAAAGGGCAAAGACCTCTCCAAATTCGTCGGGACATGGCAAGGCGATGATCTTGCAGACTGTCTTCGCTTTGTGCAAGAAACTCGCTCTCAGTCGGAGTTCTAGCACTACTCATGTACTTATTGGATACGAATCACTGTAGTTACATCATCGACAATGAAGCTCAAGTCATCGCAGAATTTAGATCGCGTTCAGAAGCCAGCTTTGCAATTAGCATCATTACTCACGGTGAACTTCTCTATATGGTTGAGAAATCCGCACAAAAAGCTGGAAATCTCAAGACGGTTCAATTCTTTCTCAATACGATCGGACTCTATCTACTTGACGAAGAAACAGCAATCATTTACAGTCAACTAAAAATCGCAATCTTCAACCAGTTTGCACCTAAAGATCAAGCCAAGCGGCGTAAAGCGAGTATTCAGACCCTTGGCTTCGATGATAATGATCTTTGGATTGCTGCTACCGCGTTACAACACAATCTTACGCTTGTTTCGGCTGATGGCGACTTCACTCGAATGCAGCAGGTTTGTCCGCTGACTCTCGAATCTTGGAAATGAAAAAGTAGCGATCGTAAATTCTAAAATCTTCTCGATATGGAGTGTTTTAAGGATCGCAATCACTTGCCGTAAACCTGGCTGAATTTCAGCAGCTTCCAACAAAAATTACACTCTGTGATCGTGCTGCATTGATGTACAGGTTTTTCCAATGCCAAAAGTCCTGTGCGAAATAGGCTTCCTCTGTTTCTTCATCTAGGAAAGCATTGTGACCTTTAGCAACATGGAATAACGATTCAGGCATGATATCGCGAAGCAATTCTGCACCCGCTTGGACTACTGGCAACGAAATCAGACTGAATTCAGAATTATTGAACTGATGAGGATCAAAATATTGCTCGCCATTGAACATCGTTTTTATAAGTTCAATTTTGTCGCGTTGTGATTCATCAAGTGCTGAGATAAGACGATTGCGA
>JADEXW010000042.1 GCA_015206935.1 Pseudanabaenaceae cyanobacterium LEGE 13415
GTGGTAACAGTGCTTCCCGTCGAAGAGGATGCACCAATCCAAGTCAGCTTTACCTTAGCGGACATGCTTGACATCCGGCAGCAAACCCAACAATAAAACCCTTCTTTTGGATTATTTCACCTGACTGAGGAAGTTCGGCTACGTAACTTATACGCTAGAGGCGCAGTGTTCAAAAATAGCAACAATGAAGACATCACTGAAGCGTTTAGTTACGGGACTTTCTGCCTTGGGTTTGAGCTTGAGCGTGGGTCTACCTTCGATCGCGCAAACCACTCCTTCTCCCGTCCCTCCTTCTAACCGGGATTACGGGATTCCTCCAATTCGGGGAGGGCAACCCGGTCAAAACACTCCCGGAACGACCACAGCGCCCGATAATTCCAACCCTGGTGGCACTACCACAATTCCCAGTGTTCCGAATAATCAAAGTGTTCCGGGTGTTGTCGCTCCCGCGAACCGTCCTGAAACCAATAACCTTCCTGGAACAACCTCCACACCTGGCAGTACCTCAACAACTCCAACGGCTCCTGTCTCGTTTGCGGGTTCTGAGAATCAAACGATCGATCAAATCGTTCGTGTTAGCCCTTCATTTGAATTGTTCAATGCGCTGTTGCGTGTTGCAGAATCAAATGGTGCATTGCCCAATACGCTTACAAGCGGAACCTACACTGTCTTTGCACCCACGGATGAAGCTTTAGCTGCACTGCCTCCTGCAACCTTCAAAGCCTTAGTGCAACCGGAAAACCGTGATTTGTTAGTCCGTGTATTGGAAAACCACATCGTCGCGGGTCGTGTCTCTTCCGCAGATTTGGCAGCGAAACAAGTTCGATCGCTGGGTGGTAATGCGATCGCGGCTCAAGGTGGCACAGGTGCGTTGACGGTTGGAAATGCTCAAGTGATTGGCGCAGATATTCAAGCATCGAACGGAATCATCCATGCTATTAACGGTGTAATTCTTCCAGCTGATCTACAATCGAGATTGACCAGTCTTGCACCCCAAGCAGGCGTAGTTCAACCTTAGAGATTAAAGATTTGGTTGGGATCATCGTAGATTTGCCAAACCATTCATGGTGTGTTTACCCGATGATTGTAGAGACGCGAACACCAAAGGTGCAGCGAAGCTCCTAATCGCGTCTCTACGGGTGTTCTGCGGTGGGACGATCGAGATTCCCGATCGCATTCCTACCGCACCAAAAACAATTGCAATAATCCGCCAAGGACGTTGACTACGGTTTGACCAAATCCGCCACCCGATCGTTCTTTCGGCGGATTTTTCAACGTCTGCGCCAAGGTTCCCGCATTCTTAGCGCTTTCCTTATCCCCTTGCTGCTCAAACAAAGCTGCGGCTCGTTCTGAATCGACGATCGCACCTTTTTGATCGCCCAATTCCAATCGTGCCATTGCTCGACCGATGAAAGCTGGAGCCGAATCCGGCTTTCGCACTAACACCTGATTGAAATTCTCGATCGCGCGTTCATACTGTCGCCGCTTTCCAGCCTCCATCGCCATTTGATAGAACATTTCAGCATTTCCCGCAGTGGTTGGCAACCCGATCGCGTTTTGAATGATCGCTGCTTCGATCTGGGTTCCAGTCAACTCTGAACCGACGAGATACGATCGCGTTAAGTCAGTGCCTTGCAAGTTCGCTCCAGTCAATTTCGCGCCTTGCAAATTCGCACCACTGAGCGTTGCCCCTGACAAATTTGCGCCTGATAAATTCGCGCCAGTCAGGTTTGCTTGACTCAGATTTGCGCCTGCTAGATTTGCGCCTGTTAGATTCGCCCCTGATAATTGAGCAAACACCAAACCTGCGCCAGTCAAGTCACAATTAGCACACTGTTTAGTAGACAATAATTGGCGAACGTGATCGAGATTTTCAGCCTGAACGGGAAGCGCAACACCGATAGAAATCAGCGTTACCACGGATAATTTTGTCCGAATCATAGTCTTCAACCAGGAAGAGTGAGCAGGAAAACACTTCATAGTACTATTTGATTACCGATGTGACGAATTTTTCAATTCCAGCCTGAGTATTCCTGAATTGATCGCAAAAATCTAAAATGGGATCATGGCTAAGAAACAAAAATTTCCGCATCTGGTCGGTTCAAAATGGACAGCTCAACAAGAAACCTGGGGTTGGCGGCACTTTCAAGTCGTCAACCGCAAAAACGAAGGGGAATGGGTCTTTGCTGAAATGATCGCGGCTTGTGATCCGACTGTTCGATTTTGGATGAATGCGAAATTGCTCAAAGATCGATCGCAATGGCAGGCGGGCTGGAAATCGCTCAACGAACAAGAGGAAGTCTGGTAAAGATGATTTGGCTGAAAGGGGTGCAGTGACTATGATAGAAAACATCTGATTTAGCCCCTCGAATTCATGTCAACGCTCCCCGGATTAAGCGATCGAGAAGTCCGCGATCGACAAGCAGCAGGCGAAACGAACAACGTCAAATTACCGACGAGTCGATCGTATGCGCGGATTTTTCAAGAAAATTTGTTCACCTTTGTTAATGCCGTTTTCTTTGCGATTAGCGGCGTTTTTATTTTGCTGCGTCGTCCGAGTGATGCCGTATTTGTTGCGGTTGTGATTTTCAGCGGTGTCGTAATCGGCATTGTTCAAGAAATTTGGGCGAAACAAAAACTGGATGAGATTGCACTCTTGGCGCGTCCTCATGCAACCGTGATTCGCAACGGTAAAGAGAGCAATATTGATCCCTGTGAAATTGTGTTAGGCGATATCTTGGTTCTGCGTCCTGGAGATCAGGTTTTAGTCGATGGGCAAATTGTTGGAGAAGGACGAGTTGAAATCGATGAATCGCTGTTAACGGGTGAATCAGATTTAATTGCGAAAGTTGCGGGAAAACCGGTTTATTCAGGGAGTTTCTGTGTCAGTGGAAGCGCTTGTTATGAAGCTCAGAAGGTTGGAGCGGAAACGGTTGCGTATCAACTGACAATGGGAGCGCGAGAATTTCGCCAAGTGTATACGCCCTTGCAAGCTGAGATTAACTTAATCATTCGGATTCTGTTGTTACTTTCATCTTTTCTGTGGTTGCTGATTGGAATTAGTTTTGTGATTCGATCGCAAACCTTAAATGAAGTGGTTCAACGCGCTGCCGTGATCGCTGGACTGATTCCCGCAGGGTTGATCTTAGCAATCACACTATCGTATGCGATGGGATCGATTCGGATGTTGGGGCAGAATGTTCTAATTCAACAAACGAATGCCGTTGAATCGCTTAGTAATGTGGATGTTTTATGTTTGGATAAAACCGGAACGCTGACTACGAATCAGATTGAGCTTCATTCGATTTATCCGATCGACCGATCTGAAAAAGAACTACGATCGCGCTTAGGAAATTTCGCTGCAAGTACTCAATCTGGAAATCGCACCAGCGAAGCCGTTCTAATTGCCTATAGTGGCTATGCGAAACCGCTCAGAAACGAAATTCCGTTTTCATCTGCCCGAAAATGGAGCGCGATCGAGTTTGCTGATCAGCCCGGAACTTATGTGATGGGCGCACCAGAAATCTTGATGAAATCGACAACCTTGGATGAAGCGAGTTTGGATTACATCGATCGACAAGTGAATCATGGATTTCGCGTGGTTTTATTTGCGTATACATCAGAGTCGATCGAGTCTAATACGCTACCACCTTTAACGCCATTCGGAATTCTCAGTTTCTCGGATCAGCTTCGTCCGTCTGCTCGTGAAACCCTGCAAGGATTTGTCAAAGCTGGAATCACCCTAAAAATCATCTCTGGTGACAATCCTCAAACCGTGGCGGCATTAGCGAGACAAGCGGATTTTAGTGATGAAATTCGAGTGATTTCGGGTGCAGAACTCGCCCAAATGGATCAAGCGCAATTCATTCAAGCCGCTCGAAACTACAATGTTTTCGGACGAATTACCCCGCAGCAAAAAGCGCAACTCGTTCGCAGTTTACGCAATTCTGGTTACTATGTGGCGATGACTGGAGATGGCGTGAATGATGTGCTGTCTCTGAAACAAGCGAATCTTGGAATTGCAATGGAAAGCGGCAGTAAAGCAACTCGTAGCATTGCCGATATTGTTTTATTAAATGATTCTTTTGAAGCCCTACCGCATACTTTCTTAGAAGGGCAACGCATTCAGAATGGCATTCGCGATGTCGTTAAACTGTTTATGGTACGTCTGAGTTGCGTAGCGTTATTGATTTTTGCTATCTCGATCGTATCTGATAGCTTCCCGCTGCTAAATAAACATAGTGCGATCGTGACTCTCATCGGTGTTGGCATTCCCACTACATTTATTCCAATTTGGGCACAACCGGGAGAACAACAGAAGCGTAGTTTAGTTCGATCGATGTTGCATTTCGTCGTTCCTGCAACCATCACAATTACATTAGTATCACTCACGGTATATCTTTTCTATCTCATGAGTGCCGCTCTAGACTTGCCTCCAAATGTTGGGCTAATCGGTGTCGAGTTTAATATTCCTCGAACTGCACTAGTAACAATCTTAGTATTCTGCCAACTAATGCTAATTCCATTTCTTAAACCTCCCACAAACGCTTGGACAGGTGGAGAACCCTTAAGCGGAGATTGGCGATATACGATCGTTGCATTCGTTCTCCTTTTCGTCTATCTACTCATCCTGTTTATTCCTCCATTAAGGGTCTTTTTTGAACTCTCGCCGCTGAGTTTACAAGACTGTCTGTTCCTCGGATTAGTTACACTGGAATGGGGATTGATTCTGCGATTGGCATGGCGGACTCGATTTTTAGACCGCTTCTTAGGCGTGGATTTGGAGTAAGCATCATGAGAGAACTCCCATCTCGAATTCCGCAGTACAAAGTTTCAATCTGGGAAACGATCGCAGTGATCTTAGGCGCGATCGCAGTTCTTGGAGTCGGTCTAACCGGATTGGCAATGAAATTTCTCAGCAACGCTGCGACTCCTCAACGTGCAGAAGCGATCGCGAGCAACATCATGACGTATCAACTTCCTGGAAATTCTCAAGGCTTGCTTGGTATCAATATTGCAGGTGCGAAAGTGGCATTAGTCGCATCTGAAGGCGATGAGCCAGATATTCAATTGCTGATGGCGCGGGTTCCAGTGAATGGTGAATCTGGGCGGCGACGAATCGATCGAATTCTAGACGGTATTGCGCTGGGAGCCGACGAGGAAGAACTTAAAATCAACTCGGTTCGAGCAGAGAATCGGACGCTTTGTGGTGAAACGACCGGGATCACGATTCGTGAAGGAATGCTGAAATATCCAGAGTCACCAGAGAAATCAACGGTGATTTATCGAGGTAGCGTCGTTCGGGGTGAAAGTCGGTATGTGGTGAATTTGCTTGCCAGTGATGCGGATGTGAATGTGGCGAGAAAAAAAGCCAATGATGTGTTTAATTCGCTGCAATGTCGGCGTTAGAGAAATGTAGGTTTGACGCTTCGTTGTGGGCGGCTAATGCCCCCTAAATCCCCCAAATTTGGGGGACTTTGAAGGTGGAAAGCGCTTTGGAATTCCAGAAATTCTTCTTGCTCAAAGTCCCCCAGAATGGGGGATTTAGGGGGCGCGATCCGTTAATAACGAAGCGCAAGAGGCTTACATACAGTAAGAATAAGGGATTAGGGGAGCGGCTCCTGAGTAATTCGGCACACAACTAACTCATCAAGCTCATGCTCAAAAAAACATCGCAACCAAAGAAATTTTTGCGCTGTCGTAAGATCGAGAAGTTCGCTCCGCACTCATCAATCTATGATTTTTCGGATCTCGCGCAAAGTCTCAGTTTTGTTAGCGATCGCTTCTTTTATGATTGCGATCGCGTCTCATTCGGTTTCCAATCCGATCGCGTCTGCGAAACCAAACTGGATCACTCGAAGTGACGAAAACACAAACATTCTAGTTAAAGCCGAATCAGAATCTAGCTGTACAGATCAATCAACACTAAGCGAATCGCTGTTAAAGCTCAATCCGAACTACGTACAATGCTACGAAAAAAACCTAAACAGTGCGATTCAAGCGTTTCAAACAAAGCTAAACCAAGAAACTGATCCAGCCGTCAAAATCGATTTAGAAGTCCTGATTGCATCCGCACAAGAAGAACTTCGATCTCATCAACTCGATCAGCAATACCGTTTACCGTATGTGAATTTAGTCCGAGAAATCGATCGTAGTTTAGACAAGCTGAATTCTCGCGATTTATCCAAACGACTCAAGCAACTTAGCGGAGAAGAAACAGGAACACCGTCGATCGCTTCCCTTGCCACTCAGAGAATGCGAGAAGCGCTAACACGATCGAACATTTTCTTCCCCGAAAAATCCCAACTCGAACAAGATCTTGCAAACGTTCCCGCCCAACTCGAACAACTTAAACAAAAGCTCGATCGACGTGGAATCGATCCAACTAGCTATACAAAATTAAAATCACAGTTAACTGAATATACGAACTTTGTTCGACAAGAAATCTTACCGAAAGCCAGAACCAGTTTTCGGCTACCTCCCGAACTATACGCGGCACAACTCGCAGAACGAGGCGTGGAAATTCCGATCGATGAACTCCTCCAAAACGCGCATACTGCTTTCGCGAACATCCAGCAAGAAATGAATGAGATCGCGCCTCAAATCGCTAAACAAAAAAGATTTCAAGTCAAAGATTATCGGGATGTGATTCGCGCACTCAAACAAGAGCAATTACCAGCGGATCAAATTCTGCCACACTATCAGAAACGCCAAAAGGAAATCGAAGCGATCATTCAACGCGAAAGATTAGTCACACTTCCGAAACGTCCCTTAACCATTCGACTGACTAGCGATCGAGAAAACGCATCCTTCCCCGTTCCCCAGTACCAAGCCCCCCGATCTTCTCAAAAAACTGCGGGTGTCTTCATCATTCCGCTCCTCAAGCCCGATCCTCAACCCCGTGTCTATAACGACTTCACTTATCCCGCTGTGTCCTGGACATTAACCGCCCACGAAGGCAGACCTGGACACGATCTACAATTCACCACGATTCAAGACAAAGGAACTTCAAAAGCTCGATCGAGCTACGGCTACAATCCCGCCAATCATGAAGGCTGGGCACTTTATGCTGAGGCAATCACCCTTCCCTACATGCCGATCGACGGTCAATTCATCTCACTACAATTTCAACTCTTACGGGCGGCTCGTGCCTTTCTCGAACCCGAATTGCATCTCGGCAAAATCTCGATCGATCAAGCCCTGCGCGTCCTTACTCAAGATGCTGGCTATTCCGAGTTCTTTGCTCGACAGGAAATCGATCGATATACCACTCGCCTCCCCGGTCACGCTCCTTCCTACTTCTACGGCTACCAACGCCTGATGCAACTCCGCAAAGAAGTCGAGCAACAGCTAGGACGCAAATTCGATCAGCAACAATTCCACGATTTCATCCTGTCTCAAGGCTTCATGCCTCAGCGCTTATTACGCCAAGCGGTGCTAGAACAATTCGTGAAACCGTTGCTCTAGAGATAAAATAGCGAACATCATAGTAGGCAATCCTCATGAGCGAGACAACAGCAATCAATACTCGACTGATTGAGACTTTGACTCAAATTATCTCGACCCTAACCGATGAAGAGAAGGAAATTTTAATTCATCAAATTCAAGCATCTCAGTCAGATGCTCAGGAGAGTTTGAAGCAAAAGATTGCGATCGGTGCGGAGCAGCTTCGGAACGGACAATACATAGAGTACGATGATGTGACTTTGCCTAATCTGATCTTGAAGATCAAGCAGCGTAGGTGTAGATGAACTTAGAACTTAGACAAGATGCCCAATCGGTATTAGAAATGCTGCGATCGACAGAGTTTGAGCGATGCTACCCGTTGAGCCGACACTTTAGAAATATCCCAACCAATCCTGGTTTCTATGCGTTTCGTCATCTCGATGAAATTCTCTACATCGGAATAACGAATAATCTGAGATATCGATTTAGCAAAGGACACAAAGCATTAGGATGGGCGTTTCTAGAACGACTCGACCCAGATGATGTGAGAATTGCAGTCGTAAAATTAGGTTCACGAACACCGGAACAAGGTTCATACATTGAGACACTTATGATTCAATCGGCTCAACCACGCTATAACGTAATGAAGAAGTAGGAGAAAGCGAATGCAAGTCACCTCAGAAGCGTTAAGTCCCGAAGCCGCTCAAGTGATTATGAGCGCCCTACCTGAGAAGATTCAACTTGGCTTAAAAGCCTATGCTGCACAAGTTGAGCAACCGATCGAGGGCGTTCTCGAAATGATGATTTCTGGCTTTTTAGATGAGGATGCGATTAGCTTTGCCAATTGCCAACCGCTACGGGGAATGAATTTTATTTGAAAATTGACAGGTTCTATGTTGCTAGGTTAGGGCATTCTGACAGAGAACTTAGAGGATTAGCTCATGGCACGAAAGTTGATTCTGACTGTGCTGCTGATGGGAAGTACAGTCTCAGTATTCTATGTGCTGCTGATGCGATTAAGCTATCTGCCTTCTCCGATCGATTTGCCTGCGGTGCTTTGTCTCCAGAATTGCTCTGAACAGAGATGGCACACGGTCGCGCCAGAGCAGCGATCAAATATTTCGCTTTCTACGATCGACAAATCCAAAACCTCAATCCTGGTCGAAAAATCGAAGTACCGCCTCACCGTTTACTACGACAAAAAGCCCGTCAAATCCTATCCCGTCGTCTTTGGGAACAATCCCGTAGACGACAAATCAAGTGAAGGCGATCGACGCACTCCCGAAGGCATTTTCCAAATTCGCGACCTCTACGAGCATCCCGACTGGTCAAAATTCTTTTGGCTCGACTATCCAACGCCGCAGTCCTGGCGCAAACATCTAAGTGCAAAACTCAAGGGACAAATTGGCTGGTTTTCCACAGTCGGAAGCGAGATCGGAATTCATGGACTGCCGCAAGGACAAGATGCCATGATTGATCAGCGCAAAAATTGGACGTGGGGCTGTGTATCGCTGAAAAATCAGGATGTCGAGGAAATTTATCGCATTGTTCAAGTAGGAACGATCGTTGAAATTGTGCCCTAGAAGAAGTCACGATCGAAGTATCGTAGCTTCTATATCTATAATGCGATTAGGCGATCGCGAAAACACACCTATGATTCAAGCCAAATTTGATCTAGATGAATCTCAGTTTGAATTTCTCAATCAGTTTGAGCAATACGGATTTCGAGACGAAAGTGAGCTAGTTCGGATGGCATTAACTCGACTTCAGCAGGAATTACAGCGCGATCGTTTAGAAGAATCCGCAACGCTATACGCCGAACTTTACGAGGAAGATGAGGAAGTGCGATCGCTCACTGAAGCAGGATTATTGAAGTAAGCAGAATAACTCAAATTAATCGTTGCTCAGATACCAATACAAATTCGCGATCGTCAAATCAGAAGCGTCTTGCAAATTAGATTGAGCGATCGCTAACGTTACTTAGCCACAATCGCAGAACTTTCATACATTGAAATCGGTTGATTGGAAACGATTGCACAAAGCACATCTGAATCAAGATCTGCACCGCACGACCAGACGATCGCACTCAGCACATTCAGGCTCTCAACTTGCAGAAGTTCGTGAAAGTCCCAACAATTTTCCTTGAGCAGATTCCAAGATGACATCTCGAATAAAGGTACTTGCAGACAAAATTTCAACGCCGATCAGTTCTCCAGCTTCGTTTAGTTCTGCGGTGATATTCGGAGAAAGCTCAACGCTGCCAAACTCAGGCTCATCTGAGATCACAAGATGTAAAATGTCTTCTTTCTCGAAATAGTTCATTCTTGCGGTGTTACTCATCGATGATAAACCTCCCAGTTCTGAGACGAAATCTGATTTGTTGGCGGGTTGTTGCATGAATGGTAATCGGCGTGATCGAAGTGCCACTCTGCTCATACGGAATTATAACGAGACTCTCCTCATGCTTTCCGACTGCGATTAAGCGATCGCTTTCCGTATCGTAATATCGTTCAGTTGAATATCTCAGAATTTGCTCGATTCTTTCCAGGTCAAATCCTCGAAGCTCAACGCGGTATAAGAAGTAATCCGACCAGATGATTTCGAGCATCTTTCACAGGGTTTAAACAAAAGACCTCGATCGCACAACGCACGATCGAGGTCTTTCAAACTATTGAGCGAACCCTTTTAGTTTTCCCACTTCGCCGCGACGACTTCAGCGAGGTCAACCACTCGTTGAGAATAGCCCCACTCGTTGTCATACCAAGCCACGACTTTCACCATGTCGCCGCCCATGACCATCGTGAGCGCCGCATCGATAATCGAGGACTCATCAGTTCCCGCGTGATCACTCGACACCAAAGGCAGATCGCAATATTTCAAAATGCCTTTGAGTGAGTTCTCAGAAGCCTCTTTCAGCACCGCATTCACTTGATCCGCGATCGTGCTTTTCTCCACGTTCACGACGAGATCCACAACCGAAACGTTGGGAGTCGGAACCCGCAATGCAATCCCGTTCAGCTTACCAGCCAATTCGGGTAACACGAGGGCGACCGCTTTTGCAGCACCCGTCGAAGTCGGAACAATATTAACCGCAGCCGCACGTGCGCGACGTAAATCCCGGTGGCTCGCATCCAGAATCCGCTGATCTCCGGTGTAGCTGTGGGTCGTCGTCATCGTGCCTTTGATGATGCCAAAGTTCTCGTGGATCACTTTCGCGATCGGAGCCAAACAGTTGGTCGTACAGCTTGCATTACTAATGATGTGATGCTTGTGATGGTCATAATCTTCGTGGTTCACACCGACGACAAACGTACCATCTTCGTTCTTACCAGGCGCAGTGATCAGAACTTTCTTCGCACCCGCATTCAAATGCTTGGTCGCTCCCTCTTTCGAGATGAACACACCCGTCGATTCGATAATCAGATCGATATCCCACGCTCCCCAGGGGAGATTTTCGGGATTACGATCGGAGGTGCATTTGATCGTCTTACCATTCACCGTGATCGTGTTTTCGTCGGCGCTCACTTCGCCGCCAAACTTACCCAACATCGAATCGTACTTGATCAAGTGAGCGTTCGTTCTAGGATCAGACGTATCGTTGATCGCAACCAAGTCTAGTCCCGTCTTCTCCCGCTCTGCCCAGCACCGCAAAAAGTTGCGTCCAATGCGTCCAAAGCCGTTGATCGCTACTCTAACCACTGCGTCTTGCCCTCTGAATATAAATACCTATTGATGAGTCACATCATACCGTAAAAGGCTCCCCTCTTCTCATCACAAATTTATTGGGATCAGCCTTGCATGACAAATGGACAGGATGTTTGGTCTCTCATGCTATTGGGTGTATGTTCGTGCCTTACGCCGCGTTGTGGGTGGCTAATGCCCTCCAAATTCCCTATTCTGGAGGACTTTGAACCAGAAAAATTCCTCAAATTCTAAAGCGTACTCGATTTTCAAAGCCCCCAAACTTGGAGGATTTAGCCGATTCAATCGAAGCGCAATTGCTCATTTATATAGGGTGATGTCTGACCGAGTAGAGGAAGTTAGAAGTCTCATCAAATCCCCACAATCGTCTGTCAACCTAAAAATAGATGCCAAATTGAAATAGTTGTGGCAAAATCTGTAGCACTCTTATCAAGATGGTGAAATTTTCAGAGGTGATTTAGACGGCAAATCTAGAGATCAAACTGTGATAAGTGACCCGATCTTGTGGAAAAGTTGAAACGCTGGATCGATCGTATTTTTCAAATTCAAACTGTGAAAAATACGAGAAAGTGAACCTTAGAATCCGTATATCAGAAAGCGAATCAATAAAATTTTGAATCGTTTCTGGAATCGGTAGAAAGCAGAGTGTATCTAATTGATTGAAGTGGATTCTTAAAGACAACTTTGCGATCGATTTAATTCTTGGTTAGACTAAATTTCTTTAAATCGGTTTTGAAGTTGCATTCTAAAAAGCGAAATTAGCTATCAAATTGTTTCAGATTACCGTATCGGTAAAAAGAGATCCTTGATATGATAGCGCGTGACATTGGTGTGGTGTGTAAGGAGCAAAAATGCTGAGTTCAGTTGACTTCAGCGGCAGACCATTTCATTTTATCGGTATCGGTGGAATTGGAATGTCAGCCCTAGCCTATGTGTTATTAGACCGGGATCTGCCCGTATCAGGTTCGGATTTGAGAGCGAGCCATATTACAGAGCGGCTACAAAGTTTGGGAGCGAAGATTTTTATTGGGCAAGATGCCGCGAATCTGGATCATTTCAAGGAGCGTCCCATTCCGTCTCAAGCCGTTGAAGTGGGTTCAGTTGCAACCCTCATTCCTCCTGCAACACATACAGCGCTATTACCACAAGTCGTTTGTTCCACCGCCATCAATCCTGCAAATCCTGAATATCGAGCGGCGCTAGAGTTGGGCTGTCCGATTTTTCACAGGTCGGATATTCTCGCCGCACTGATTCAAGAATATAAAAGTATCGCGGTCGCTGGAACGCATGGAAAGACGACGACGAGCAGCTTAATCAGTTATATGCTGTACGGCGCAAATCTTGATCCGACTGTGATCGTGGGCGGAGAAGTCAAGGCATGGCAAGGAAATGCCCGAATCGGTCACGGCGAATATCTAGTTGCAGAAGCCGATGAATCCGATGGATCGCTGGTGAAATTTGCACCCTATATCGGGATCGTTACGAATGCAGAGTTGGATCATCCCGATCACTACAGCAATTTAGATCAAGTCGTTGAAACGTTCCAAACGTTTGCAAATCGATGCAAAATCACGATCGGATCGATCGATTGCGAAACAGTGCGCGATCGCATTCAGCCCACCATTACATACAGCCTCAATCCAGAAACAAATGCAGATTACACCGTCGATCAAATTCAGTACGGTGGCGATGGCACGATCGCACGAGTTTGGGAACGAGGACAGATCCTAGGGCAGATTAAACTCGGAATCCTAGGGCAACATAATCTGAGTAATGCACTTGCCGCGATCGCGGTGGGTCGGTTATTGGGCTTGGAATTTGACACGATCGCAACTGCGATCGTACCGTTTGAAGGCGCACGTCGGCGATTTGAACACCGAGGCGACTACAACAACATGCTTTTCATTGATGATTACGCTCATCATCCAAGCGAATTGAAAGTCACTCTAGCCGCTGCACGATTGCAGGCAGGAAAAACTAATCCAAGTCGTCGCGTCGTCGCCATCTTTCAGCCGCACCGTTACAGTCGAACACAGACTTTTTTAACGGAATTTGCGGAGTCCTTTAGCGATGCTGATGTAGTCATCCTCAGTGATATCTACAGCGCTGGCGAAGTCAATTCAGGGGACATTAGCGGACAAACCCTCGCCAACCTGATCGCAAAACAGCATTCCAGTGTGCATTACCAACCCTCGCTACCAGCAATGGGCGATTTTCTGGCAAAAATCCTGACTCCGGGCGATCTCGTGATCTTCCTAGGCGCAGGCAATTTGAATCAGATTATTCCTGATGTGATGGCTTATCAGCAAAGTCTTGAGAAAGCTGCATCCTAAACTTGCTCTATTTTGTTGTGTTTCGTGCAATGGAGATCTGAACCCGATGAAATTCTGTATCCGGTGACAGATCTCAGGTTGAAGCCATACCTGTAGAAACGTTATGACACTCTCTATTGATTCCCGGACTGTTCGTTCACCTGGCTCCGATTTTTCTCGATCGACCACTTCCGCGTCGATCAAACAACCGATTCGGTCTAAGATACTCACGATTCCGATCGCTGGTTCTGACGCTGTGTTGAAAGCCAATGTTCCCCTCGCTTCTTTAACCTCGTTTCGGGTTGGAGGTCCGGCAGAATGGTACGCTGCCCCTCGCACCCTCGAAGAATTACAGGCAAGTTTAGAATGGGCACAGTCGCAAGGCGTTCCAGTGACGATGTTGGGAGCCGGATCGAATTTGCTCGTGCGTGATGCTGGATTGCCAGGACTTGTCATTTCAACCCGACATTTAAGATTAACTGAGTTTGATGATGCAACCGGACAAGTGACTGTCGGTGCGGGAGAACCGTTACCGAGACTTGCTTGGAAACTCGCCGATCGAGGTTGGCAAGGATTTGAGTGGGCGGTGGGAATCCCTGGTACAGTCGGTGGTGCGGTTGTGATGAATGCGGGAGCGCACAATAGCAGCATTTCAAACATTTTAGTGAGTGCAACAGTGCTACTTCCAGATGGGACAACGCAGATTCTCACGCCGGGAGACTTAAATTATGAGTATCGCACCTCGGTATTACAGGGAAGTTCTCGTTATGTGACACACGCGACATTCCAATTAAAACCGGGGGCTGATCCAACGGCAGTGAATGCAGTGACGGCAAATCACAAACAACAGCGGCAGAGTACTCAGCCGTATCATTTACCGAGTTGTGGCAGTGTGTTCCGCAATCCGGGAGCATATAAAGCGGGATGGCTGATTGAACAGGTGGGGTTGAAAGGGCATCAGATCGGAGGCGCTCAAGTGGCGCAGCGTCATGCGAATTTCATCTTGAACTGTGGAGGCGCGACCGCTGGAGACATTTTCCAATTGATTCATCATGTGCAGCAGCGTGTTCATCAAGAATGGTCATTGCTGTTAGAACCGGAAGTGAAAATGTTGGGAGAATTTCCGATCGGGTAGGGAAATCCCTATGCGATCGACGATTTTCAAAGTGCGTCGAAATCTCAACCCAGTGTCATAATAAATCTGTTTGATTGTTGTCCTGAGCCAATGTATGGTTTGGGCAACAATATTCCACTCGTAACTAGATTTTAAACGTTATGTCACAAGGACAGGGATTTGGCTTCGGTTTAGGCAAAATGCGCGAACTGACCGATGCAATTAAGAAAGCGCAGCAGGTTCAAGAGGGCGCAAAACGGCTCCAAGAAGAACTCGAACAGATGCAGATCGTAGGTGAGTCTGGCGGCGGTTTGGTGAAAGTGACGATGAGTGGAAATCAAGAGCCGCTAAAGGTCGAGATTTCGCCGGATGCATTGAAGGAAGATGCGGAAACGCTGTCTGATTTGGTTTTGGCTGCAACTCGGAGCGCTTACGAAACTTCAACCGCAACGATGCGCGAGAAGATGGAAGATCTCACAGGCGGATTGAATTTGCCTGGATTGGGTTAAGTAACATTAATCTTGATCGAGCCGAGCTATGTTTTTGTAGCTCGGTTTTTCAATTTGTACTGACGATCGTTGCCGCGCCTTTAGGGGCTGTGGGCAGAATTTCTAGAATTTGTGGCACTAAGGGCTGTAGATCTGCCAAACGGTTCGAGAGAGCAGACAAAACCACGATCGCGATATCAAACTGCGGTAGATTTTGTTGAAACGGTAGATTGCGATCGACCGTGATAAAGACATCGAATTCTGTTGCAGCTAATAACAGAAGTTGACCATTTTTGATGCCTGCCCAGCCCATTTGTGGAACAGTTTTAACTTCGTGATCTGTAAACAATTTGGTGAATTTACGATCGATACACTCATCAATCAAAATTTTCATGCAGCCTGACCTGCGATGCTGCTGCCAATTTCCTCAAGTAAATGAATCACTTGTTGACGGCTTACGGTCGGAAATCCGTCGAGAAAATCATCGATCGACTCTCCCGCTTTGAGATAATCCAGAAGCGTCTGGACTGGAACTCTTGTCCCTGCAAAAACTGGAGTACCGCTCAAAATTTCGGGAGATACGCTAATCGTTGAGGATGTTTTGCTCATTCCTTTGCCGCTCCACAATTGCATATTCACATCTTACTCTGTACTCTATACGTGCATGAATTTGAAGTAAAACCGATGGCTTACCGTTTATTGTTCGTGTGTTTGGGAAATATTTGTCGATCGCCGTCCGCTGAGAACATTATGAATCACTTGATTCGACAGGCGGGATTGGAAAACGAAATTGTGTGTGATTCTGCTGGCACATCGAGTTATCACATTGGTAGTCCACCTGATCGGCGAATGAGTGCTGCGGCAAAATTACGCGGAATCGAATTGGTTGGACGGGCACGACAATTTGAGCGATCGGACTTTGAGGAGTTTGATCTGATTCTGGCGATGGATCATGACAATTATGAAGCAATTTGTTCGATTGATCCTGCCGGAACTTATCAAGACAAAGTTCAATTAATGTGTAACTTTTGTACTCGGCATCAATTGAGAGAAGTGCCAGATCCCTACTACGGTGGCACAGAGGGATTTAACTCTGTGATTGATTTGTTGCTGGATGCTTGTCAAGGCTTGTTGGATTTCATTATTCGAGAAGAGAACTTAACACCATCTTCCGCCGTTCGATCGAGCGATCGTGATAGACTGAATTAACACAATTCCGAGCGGCTTACCGGG
>JADEXW010000330.1 GCA_015206935.1 Pseudanabaenaceae cyanobacterium LEGE 13415
AGACAGACTTGATACTAGATTACAGACTGAAGCTCGATCTGACATCTTTAGCGCAGTAGAGATTGCCATTTTGCCGAAACCCGCGTAATCCGCTCAAAAATGTGGAGATAAATATTGCTGTCTGCTACATTCCCCGATAGGATAAGGATCGGCGAAAATCCGGTAGTACGAGTGGGAAACCGGATGGCGTTGAAGTGCGGGAAAAAATTCTTTAAGAATAGCGGCGTGTTTGATCAAATGCTGATTGTGTCGAAGTCATAAATTGGAGACAAAACAGAATGGTTGCGACCAGCCCAGAAACATCTGAAAAAGTTTCAGTTTGGAAAGAGTTCGTCAAATCGATCGTCAAAGCGCCTTGGACTTGGCGGATTATGATCGGATATTTGACGGTCATGCTGTTTGTTCCAACGGTTGCGATGTTATTAAGGGCATCAACGGCGGGAGTCGATCGATTCTGGCAGATTGCAACTAGCCCGATCGCGCTTGCAACCTATGACATTACTTTCACGACTTCATTGATCGCAGCTTTGATCAATGGCGTATTCGGAACTTTAATCGCTTGGGTGTTAGTTCGATATGACTTTCCATTGAAGCGATTTATTGATGCCTCGGTTGATTTACCATTCGCGCTTCCGACTGCGGTAGCGGGTTTAACATTAGCAACGGTGTATAGCCAAAACGGTTGGATTGGTTCACTACTTGCACCGTTTGGAATTAAAGTTGCCTTCACTCGGTTGGGTGTTGGAATTGCAATGATTTTTATCTCATTACCGTTTGTCATCCGAACCGTTCAACCTGTGTTGGCTGAGATGGAGAAAGAGATCGAGGAAGCGGCTTGGAGTTTAGGCGCTTCAGAATGGGAGACGTTTCGATATGTGATTCTGCCACCGTTGTTACCTGCGATTCTCACTGGAGTTGCATTAGGATTTTCACGGGCAGTCGGTGAGTATGGCTCTACTGTGATCGTTGCTTCTAATACACCATTCAAAGATTTGATTGCGCCTGTATTAATTTTTCAGCGACTAGAACAGTACGACTATGCAGGCGCAACCGTAATTGGAGTTGTTCTTTTAGTGATTTCGCTTGTGATGTTGATAGGCTTGAATCTCTTACAAGCTTGGGGCAGGCGTTACGATAACAATTCTTCTAGCAGACGAGTAGGACACTAATCATGAGTACGATCGTGCCTTCCAGCCGCAGTAAGCAAAAAATCGAATGGGTTCCGATCGTACTGATCACGATCGCGATCGCATTTCTCGCATTGATCATTTACATTCCTGCCATTAATGTTTTTTACCAGGCGTTTAAGAAAGGGCTGGCTCCGTTTTTTGCCAATCTCCGCCAACCGAATTTTATTGTCGCAGTCCGATTAACGATCGCTTTAGCCGTAATCTCAGTTCCACTCAATACCATCTTCGGATTGTGTGCAGCTTGGGCACTGGCGCGAAAACAATTCCGAGGACGGACTTTGCTCCTCAGTATTATCGATCTACCGTTTGCAATTTCGCCTGTCGTTGCGGGTTTGATGCTGGTGTTGCTCTACGGTCGAAACGGTTGGTTTGGCCCACTTTTGCAAGAAGCGAATATCAGAATTATCTTTGCGTTTCCAGGAATGGTGCTAGCAACCATGTTTGTGAGTTTGCCCTTTGTTGCACGTGAAGTGATTCCGGTGCTTGAAGAAATTGGACCAGAACAAGAAGAAGCGGCGAGTACTTTGGGCGCAAATAGCTGGCAAACCTTCTGGAGAGTGACTTTACCTAGTATTCGTTGGGGATTACTCTATGGTTTGATTTTGACCAATGCGAGAGCAATGGGCGAATTTGGTGCAGTATCCGTTGTTTCCGGGAACATCGCTGGACGTACTCAAAGTTTACCGCTGTTTGTAGAAGAAGAATACAAGCAATATGCGACTGAATCAGCTTATTCGGCGGCGGTTTTATTAGCGTTGTTGGCTGTGGTAACGCTTGTGGTCAAGGAAATTATGCAGCGTAAGACAAAGACTCAAGACGAAGAATAGCCGCGAGTTTTTAATCCAAGATGGTGAATTGTTGGAAAACCATCTTTCAAATCCTGCCAAAAGCGATCGCGCAATCTGTCCGGATATGCGGTAATGCGATCGAGGTCTTCCCGCTTGAACCATCGAACCTCTGTGATCCAATCGGAATCGGTTGAACTAGGGGGAAGATGCTCGATCGTTGGCGTTCCTGAGAAGCGATCGACCACACAATAAAATTCACAACTGCGAACATTCGATCGAGCATCGTAAAACTCTTGAACGTAAGCAATTCTAGATAAGCTTGCCGTGAGTCCAGTTTCTTCAAAAATCTCGCGAGCAGCACAGGCAAAAATCGATTCATCTTCTTGCTCAACGCCGCCACCGGGAGGAATCCAATGAATCTTTCCAGTAATGGGCGATTTGTGAGCAACTAATAAGATCTCATCTTCCTGGACAATCAATCCAGCCGATCGAATCCGATGTTTCATAACAAAGCTTGAATTAATAGACGTAACAGCGTTTCCAGATCACTTGGAACACGATACCCGATTACATCCTCGCTAATCTGTTTTTTCGCTCGATCAAGAATTCCAAAGCGCCACAGTTCCCCGATCGTTACAGCCCCGATGAGTTGAGGTTGCTGTTCTTGAGTGGGTGATCGTTCCCATTGATCAAGCGCGATTAATTCAGACAGTAATTGCGTAAACCCATAATCGATATCACCCTGTTTCGCTTCGATCACCACAAGCTGATTCAGGTTATCAGTCGAAAGCAAGTAATCTAACGAGCCTTGTAATTGATGATTAATTTTGATAGGTTGTTCGATGCGAATGAGTGCATTTGCATAACGAGCTGCTGTTTTAATCACCGGAAAAATCAAAGCTTCTCGTTTCGATTGTTCATTCATCCGCACTAATCGAGGAATGATATCAAACAAATCTTCTTCAAGCTGGGGAAATCGATCGAGAGTTCCTGAATATTGCGGCAAAGAAAGCGGAGTGCGGCGGAATTGGTAGCCAAAATAGTTTGCAAGATCGATCGCATCGAGTCGTAACTCAAAAAAATTACTAAAGGTGTAGGTTTGATTTTCGTTAAGAATTGAGGGCATGAAGAATCTCGGATTTCATGAAGTCTATTTTTTCACGATAACCGGAGTTCCGACCTGAACCTGTTGATAAAGTGCAATCACGTCCGCATTTCTCATTCTCAAACAGCCATGTGAAACTGCTTGTCCAATCAATGAATAATCCGTCGTTCCATGAAATCCAATTAACAGCTTGTCTTGTGAAGTAAAGCCGATCCAACGTTTACCCAAAGGATTATCTTTATCGCCAGGTGGAATCTCTTCGCCTGTGATCGGATGTTTCCACGCTGGGTTCTCGTACATTTGCTGCACTTTAAATGTTCCTGTCGGAGTTTCCCAACCTTCTTGACCAATCGCGATCGCATAAGTCGCTTTCAGTTTCTTATTTTCATAGAGTCGAACTTTACGATCGCTCAAATCCACAATCAACCTCGTCTCAATCACAGGCGACGGACTTGGTTTTGGAGAAACGATCGCTTGAAAATTCGGCAGTTCAAGATTAGGGAGCGCCACCGCAGGCAATCGTCGCAATTGTAAAACCGCGATCGTGCATCCTGCCAAGACAAAAAACGTCATCAGCGCTTTAGAGAGAGATGGATTTTGAATCCTGGCTGGCATAGTTGCATCGAAATCGCTGTAACTTTTTTTATTCTGCCCGGAACTACTTCATCTTGCTGTGAATCTTAAGACGCAAGTAGGTTCACTCTACAGGTATACCATTGTCAAAGTCGTAACTATAGTAATCCGGTTTGAGTTGTGAAATGCGGCAATGCCCCCAAACCCCCAATTCTGGGGACTAAGACTCTTGTTTCCCCCAAACTTGGGGGCTAGGGGGCACGACCAACCCTGCAATTCACAAATGATTCAGGATTACTATCTTACGGAAACTGCTTCTCTCAACCGGAAGATCTACGAATTTTAAGACTCTTACCAAGGTTAGATGAAGCACCTCTTGAAATTGGTTCACCTCAGAGATCTGAATCTACAATGCTGCAAACGTGGTGTTTCGGTGTGAGTGAAGTGATGAAAGAAAAATTATTTTTAGCGATCGTCATCACGATCGCCTTAAGCTGGTTACACAACTGGTCAACTCCTGCACCAAGCGGCTTGAGAACGTCAACCGAGACAGAATTACCCCACCTTGCGAACGCTGAGGAAAAAAACTTCGCTCAAAACGTATTTCTGTTGCAAGATTCTGTCAGATAGGACGACTGCGAGATATCCTGGATCAGATCAGCAAATCAGACGGAACTTTTTCAAAGCGGTCACGGTCACTTAAAACGGAACGTCAAACAACACCGTCATCCGCCCATGAGTCAGTCCCTTCCTGTATCCTGGTCATCGATCGAGCCAAAGGTTCTTCAGAGTCCAGTGCAAGCAGAAAAACTCTCCAATTACGATCTAGTGTTGCAGTGTCAAGTCGGACATCGCCCGGAGAAAGCCGTTTTTTCGGAACTCATGCGGCGGTATCAATCGCATGTCGATAAAGTCCTTTATCACTTGGCTCCCGACTGGCAAGACCGCGCCGACCTCGCCCAAGAAGTTTGGATTCGTGTCTATCGCAATATTACCCGACTGAATGAACCCGTCAAATTTCGTGGGTGGTTGAGCCGCATCGCCACCAACTTGTTTTACGATGAACTCCGCAAGCGGAAACGGACAGCTACACCGCTTTCGCTCGATGCCCCGTTGTCGGTCGATGATGGTGAAATGGATTGGGAAATCGCATCAGAAACCCCTGGGCCTGATGAGGATTTGACAACGCGGGAATTCTACGATCAGTTAAATGAAGCGATCGCTGATTTGCCTGAAGTTTTCCGCACGACGATCGTGCTGCGGGAAATTGAAGGCATGGCATATGAAGAAATTGCAGAGTTGACTGGGGTATCGCTCGGAACCGTGAAATCGCGGATCGCCCGTGCGCGACACCGATTACAGTCACAGTTGCAACAGTATCTTGACGGGCAGTAATTTTAAACTCTCCGTAAGATTACAAAAACTTCAGATTGTCTTTGTTAATATACTTCCAGACGTAGCTCCAAATGAGAATTGTGCTTTGAGGAGTGGTTGAATACACTGAAAATCGTTTCGACCCGCGACATTCTCAATTACACGAATAGTGAACTCTCGATGAACTCCAATTTTGATTCGCTCAATAACGCTATGCCTCCTTCTGATTCACAGTTAAACGCCCGCGATCGCTTTGAGTTGCTTAGTGCCTATTTGGATGGAGAAGTAACTGCGAGTGAGCGCAAACAAGTTGAGGAATGGTTGTCTACCGATCCTTCAGTGCAACAGCTTCATGCTCGCTTGCTCAAACTCCGTCACGCTTTCCGATCGCTGCCGACTCCGGCTCCAGTTCAATCGGTTGAGAAGACCGTGGATCAAGTGCTGGCAAAGGTCGATCGCCGTCCGAAGTTCCGTTTAGTGTGGGGTGGAGCCGCGATCGCTGCTGCTCTGATGGGTGCTGTTTCGCTCTTTAGTCTCCGTCAGCCTCAGATGGCTCAGGTTCAACCGACTCAGCAACCAACCGTCAAAGCTGAACAACCTGTGGTTACAGATGACATGGTAGTGGCACTTGATCGTCCGGTAGTGTCGATTAAGGTTGCAAATACTCAATCAGGTTCGCGCAGTCGGAATTAAGAATTTTTGGCTAGATTGTATTGCCCGTGGTGGTTTGGCTACGGGCGATTTTTTGCGCTCCAAATGCCGTTTGGAATGTGAATGCCGTTTAAGCGATCGACCTGTTCTAATCTCATCACATACGCCCAAGCTAGCCCGATCATAGTCCCATCGAAATCAAACACTTCGATTTCTCGCCGCTCGTAATCGTTATCTGACTCAAAAGGCGCGATCGCGTCTGGTTCGTGCTGTTCGTATTCGTCGAGAATTTCCAGAATTTTAGGATCATCAAACGTTAGAAGATAGCCGTAAGTTTTACCATTTCCAGACACGATCGCAGGATAGTTAAACGGCAAATGATAGAGACTCGCGTGAACGACCGCAGGTTTTGATGAAGTTACGCGATCGGCACACAAAAAATAATTGCTTTCATCGGGTTTTAACGTTCCGTAGACGAATACAGTGATCATCACAAAGTCAAAGCGGTTTCAC
>JADEXW010001055.1 GCA_015206935.1 Pseudanabaenaceae cyanobacterium LEGE 13415
GTGCCACAGCGATCAAAGACCCAGCCGTGATGGATTTGTATGCTCGACGCTCGGATGCAGCCGAAGCAGTTGCCAGCATCGAATCACTCCAACGAACGCTGAAAGCGGGTGGGGTTCCGCTTCAGCAAATGATGGCAACAAAATTTGTGGCATCGGGTCAGATGTTGCGGCGAGAACGATCGTTTGAAAATGTCGCCTTTCAAGCCAAGGTGGTTCCGGTCGATCGAGACGTGGCAGACAATATCTCTGCCATCATGCGAGCAATCAGCCAGTTTGATCTTGCCAAAGAGAAAGCGGTTGCCAAACTGAGTAAAGAACTGAAGAAAGAAGCAAAAGCTGCGAGCGAGGATAGTTCGATCGGACAGGCAGGGGCACGATCGACGAACTTCACGTCGCTGATGAATAACGCGATCGATCAAGGCTTACTTTGCCAGAAAGCAGAAGCAGCAGTTCAAGAAGCGATCGCAGCCATTGAGCAGGGACAAAAGCCTGTCATTGCGGTCGCGAACACAATGGATGCCTTTATTGGGCAGTACGCGGAGGATAACGGACTTGAGCCAGGGGATGCAATTACGATTTCGTTTGGTGATGTTTTGAGTCGGTATCTGGAGCGATCGCGCGATGTCACGATCAAAGACCATGAAGGCAACATGACGCGCCGACGCATGACCGATGACGAGCTAACTGACGCAGCGTTAGCCGCTTACGAAAATGCGCGAGAAATCATTGACTCGACTGACCTGTCTGCGATTCCGCTCAGTTCGATCGACTACATCAAGTGGCGATTGACTCAAGCAGGCTTTCGAGTCGATGAGATTACCGGACGGCACAACATTATCGACTACACCGATACTGGAGAGCAAGGCTATGCTCGTCGCTCTGCGAATGAAACGAAGCCGCAAGCACGAGTCGAAATTGTGGATCAGTTCAATGCAGGTCAGATTGATGTCTTGATCCTGAACCGTGCTGGAGCAACCGGAATTAACCTTCACTCCTCCGAGAAGTTTGCGGATCAGCGTCAGCGACATTTGATCAT